>NZ_RZSV01000056.1:0-29171 GCF_004023205.1 Mesorhizobium sp. M1A.F.Ca.IN.020.03.2.1
ATGCCGATAATGGCGTTGCGCGAGACCGGGCTGCCGCGCCGCGCGCTGAAGCGGCCGGCGATGCGGGAGGCCGATAGCCCCTCCTTCAGCCAGGCGGCGATCTCGTCGATTTCCTTTTCGGTGTAGGCGGCAGCCATGTCTCATTCCATTGCTTGCGAAGGGTTGCGAAGCGCTCGGCATGTGGCCAAGCGCCAGGGTTCGGCCGCGGGGCCGTTGGTCAGGTCAGGGAAACAGTTGGGATCAGGCGGCGCCGGGCGCCGCACCAAGCAGGCGAAGAAGGGCCGCCTCGGCGGCGGCCCGGGTCAGGCCCGACACCGCCAGGCCCGCCTTGCGGTCGAACAGGATGACGGTGCCGTCCTCGGTGCGGATGCAGGAGACGAGCCGGCCCGAATTGGGGGCCGGAGCCGGGGGAGGAGCGGCTCCGGCCGTTCCGGTGAACCGGGGTGCGGGCGGTTCGACCGGATCCGGGGCAGAGGCCCCGGAAAGCGTCCGGACCGGGGAGGAGGACGGCCCGGACGATTGGAATTCGACAGGCGAGGCAAGCGCGTTCATGCCGCCTCCCCTTGCATGGCGGCAGCGGCGCGATGGCCCGCCAGCCATTCGTAGCTGATACCGGCAATGCCGCGCCTGCGGCTCGCGGCCACCACATGCGGCCAGTGCTGCGGCGCGATGCGTCCGCGACGGCGCATCTGGCGGGCGGCTTCATAGCCGCAGCCGACATCTGCGGCGAAGGCGCCGATACTCTGCCAGGAATCAATTAGCCCCGAGATGCTCGTTGGCAGCCCCGAGATGCTCGTGGGCGGCCCCGGCACATGCGCGGCGGAGATGCTCGCAGGGAATGCGGAAACGCTTGCGGTAGGCTCATTCATGCGCTAAGCGTACGTTATGTACGAATGACGCGCAAGCGAAATCGTACAATTTGGACGATAATTTTCAGGCATTTTGTACGATGATGGATTCTCGGCACAGATTGCAGCAGGCGCGCGCCCAGGCCGGCTATGCCTCGCCCAGCGATGCCGCTCGGGCCTTGCGCGAAATCAACAAGAACACGCTTATCAGCCATGAGAACGGCAACCGGCCGCTGTCGCGCAAGGCGGCGGAGAAATACGGCCGGCTGTTCGGCGTCGACCCGGGCTGGCTCTTGTTTGACGCCGACGGCGTCGAAGCCGCGCCTGTGCACCTCGCCGCCTCGCCCATCACCATCGACGTGCCGATCGTATCGTGGATCAGCGCCGGCGAACTCGGCAGCCAGGACAGCGTGGTCAACCTTTCGGACTACCCGACCATCCCCACCGCCGATCTCGAGGAAGGCGAGTGGATTGCGCTGCGCGTCGACGGACCGTCGATGAACAAGATCTCGCCGCCGGATTCGATCATCTTCGTCAACCTGCGCGACAAGCGGCTGGTGACCAATGGCTGCTATGTGATCGCCGACGAAACCGGCCGCGCCACCTACAAGCGCTACCGCCCGAACGACACCCCGCCCTTCCAGCCGGCGTCCTATCTCGACATCCCGCCGCCGGAGCTCGAAGGCGCGATCACCATCATCGGGCGGGTCAAGCGCTCAATGATCGATATGTGAGAGACAATCTCGCTGAGAAACCGTCGCTCACGAAGAACAAGAAGAACGTCGCGTTGCCAGGCTTTGAGGGTTGCGTTCTTTGGCCGAGAGCGAACACAGGATAGCGTTCGCAATTTCTGCTTGCATTTCGGAACAAAAACGGAACTATATAGGCAATTGCAGCCGCTGCCGCGGCAACTCCGGGGGGAGGATCAAAACATGTCACGCCGCACCGGCGCGTTCACCCGCGCATTCGTTGCATGGCTTTCATTTGGCCCGCTTTTGGCGCCGGCGGGAATAGTGGTGACGCTTGGCGGGCTTCGCAGTCCGGCCCTCGCAGAGAGCAAGGATTACGCTACTTGCTTCAGCGACGGCGCCCTCTCCGCCGACCAGCAGATTAGCGTCTGCACGCCCATCGCCGAGGACAGCGCCGAGATTCCCGATCTTCGCGTTAACGCCTATTTCTGGCGTGGCCTGGCTTACACGCAGAAGAACGATATCGACCGCGTCATCGCCGACATGACCGACGTGCTCGCGCTTGATCCGACATACGTGCCCGCCTTTACCAATCGCGCCATTGCCTGGGAGAGCAAGGCAGATTTCGAGCGAGCCGTCGCGGACTACACTCGCGCAATCGCGCTCACGCCGGACGATGCCAACCTCTATGCCGACCGCGCCAGGGCACTCAACAAGAAAGGCGAGCACGACCGTGCGATTGTCGAATGCGACAAGGCGATCGACATCGATCCCGCCAACGAGATGGCCTATGGCGTGCGCGGCGTCGCCTGGGAGGACAAGGGCGACGCCACGCGGGCCCAAGCCGACTATGACAAAGCAGAGAGCGTCCGCGCGGACCCCATCACGCCTTACCATGACCGCGCACTTTCATGGATCGCCAAGGGCGAGCGCAGGCGCGCGGAAGCCGATTGCAAGCACATCGCCGGCGTCGATGCGGACAAAGGGCGTGATTGCTCACGCCGGATCGCCGAGGCTTTTGGCGAGCCGCGCGACGGAGGTGGCGAGAAAACCGCCACCGCCCAAAATGCGGTCGGCATAGAATGGCAGGAAAAGGGCGACCATACCCGCGCCATCGCCGCATTCGACGAGGCGATCCGGCTCAATCCAGCAAGTTCCGCATTCTACTTCAACCGCGCCAAGAGCTGGGGCTTAAAGAAGAATTATGCCCGCGCTATCGCCGATCTGGATGAAGCCGTACGCCGCGACCCGGCCAACGCCCCGGCTTACCGCGTGCGCGGCATGACTATGGCTCGAGTCGGCAATTCGAAAGAGGCGCTTGCCGATCTCGACAAAGCGATTTCCATCAGTTCCGACGATCCAAAATCGTATTTCGAGAGGGCGCATGTCTGGGAGGCGAGCGATCCTGACAAGGCAATAGCGGACCTGGACAAGGCAATCGCGCTCGACCCGGCCAACGCGGACTACCGAAAGGAACGGCTGAGCGTCCAGATCGGCAAGCGCAGGGCCGAGGGGCAACCCGTGCTGCAGTCACCGGGCGCTACGACCAGTCAGGCTCATGTCCCAATCCCAGCTGAGCCGCAGGCGGCCAAGCCTATCGCGCCTCCCACGTATGAGCCGCCGCAACTCTATGCCAAGCGCGACAATTCCGCCGCCATCGACTGGAATATGAAATCGGGGTTGCAGCAGATGCAGGTCGACCCCAAGGGCGCGATAGATACATTCAGCTTTGTCATCGGCCTCGATCCCTACAACGCCGATGCCTACTACCACCGATCCATCGCGGAGGCCTTGCTTGGCAATTTCGACCTCGCCGTCGGCGACTGCCGGCGAGCCGTCGAGCTCGACCCGAAGCGGGCAGGCACGTGCAGGGAACACCTGCCCGGCGAGCAAGGCAAGCCGACCGCCGCGAAGCCAGGCAGGGATCCGGCGACCGCCAGGATCCTGCTCGAGCGCGCCCAGATGCGGCTGTCGAAATATGGCGTGGACGGCGCATTGCTCGATTTCGACAAGGCCATCAGCCTCGATCCCGAAAACGCCGACGCCTATTTCGGTCGCAGCCGCGCCCGGATGCTCAAGGGCGATCAGGCCGGCGCGGCAGTCGATTGCCGGCGTGCCATCGAACTCGACCTGAAGCGGACTGGAAGCTGTGACGAGCAGGCTGCCGTTGGCGAAAACAGGCCGGCGCCGCCAGTGGGCATGCAACAGTTGCAGCCCTCTGTTGCGGCCGCCGTTGAAACCTTGGCCAAGCAACTCGGCCAAGGCAAAGCGAGCCCAACGCGAATACTGTCCGCTTCAAAGATGCTGGAGGCGGCCGAGGCGACCGACCCACGTGTCCTGAGCGCCGTGCAGAGCGGCGACACCTTTTCCGACGCGGGCAAATATGACCATGCCATCGCAGAGTATGAGAAGGCGATCGCGCTCGACCCCAGTAGCCCATTCGCCTATTTCGGCCGCGGCAAGGCCTTGGCCGCCAAGCGCGCCTACGACCTGGCGATCGCCGACTACGATCGGGTGATCCAGCTCGTTCCGGATCTGGTCTCGGCCCATATTCGCCGGGGGATGGCCAAAACCATGTCGGGCGATGTCGAGGGCGCGCTTGCCGATTGCGGCCATGCCGCCACGCTCGACCCGAAGGCGCGCGACGCGTTCTTTTGCAAGGGCATGGCCTGGCACGCCAAGGGCGACGGCGGGCGGGCGATCGCGGCCTATTCATTAGCGATCGCGATCGATCCGAAAGACGCCGCCAGCTATTATGGGCGCGGCATGGCACGGGCCGACAGGAAGGACTATGACGGCGCCATCGCCGATTTCGACCGGGCAATCGGCCTCGACCCGCACAATCCGGATTACCTGGTCAGCCGCAAGGCGGCCGACGCGGCAAGAGGAAAAGGCGATGTCGCGGCCGAAGCCGGCGGGCCTGATCCGAAGAAGCTCAAGGCTTTCATCGATCTCGGCGATGCCCTCTACAAGAGGCACAAATATGATCGCGCCATTGCCGAATACAGCAAAGCCATCACGCTCGATCCGAAAATGGCGTCCGCATATCTGGGGCGCGGCATGTCGCTGGTAGCGAAGGGCAAGTATGACGCGGCCATCGATGATTACGGCAAGGTGATCGAACTCTATCCTGCCTACGTCGAAGCTTACCTCGGCCGCGCCGTCGCCTGGAGCAAGAAGAACGAACTGGATCGAGCGATCGCCGATTTCAGCCGCGCGGCCAAGATCGACCCCAGTTCTGCGCCGATCTATTTCGGGCGTGGCAGCGCCTGGCTCGCCAACGGCGATTACGACCAGGCGATTGCCGACTACGACCAGGCGCTCAAGCTGGATCCAAGGCTGGCCCTAGCCGAGGAGGGCCGCAAGCTCGCCGTGGCGGCCAAACGCAAGTCAGCCGGAAGCGATCCTGTCGGCTCTGACCAGAGCAAGTTGAAGACCATCGTCGACCACGGCTACGTCTGGTACAAGAAACGCAAGTATGCACGCGCCACCACCGCGTTCGAACAGGCCATCGCGCTCGATCCGAAAAACCCCGCCGGCTATCGCGGACGGGCGATGGTCCGCACCGACACCCATGACTATGATGGCGCCATTGCCGATTTCAGCAAGGTCATCGAACTCGCGCCGAAGAGCAGCGATGCCTATTTTGGGCGTGCCGCTTTGTGGGGGAAGAAAAACGAGCTTGACCGGGCGTTAGCCGACTATGACCGAGGCCTCGAGATCGATCAGAGTTGGAGCATGGCCTATTACGGACGGGCAACCAAAAGGCTGGAGAAGGCCGATTACGAGGGTGCGATGACAGACTTCGACAAGGCGATCGAATTGGATCCCAAAGTCGCGCGCTTCTACATCGATCGCGGCTTTGCCTATGCGGCAAAAAAGGACATCGACAGCGCAACGCGAGACTTCAACAAGGCGATCAGCCTGGACCGGAAGAAGAGCGCTGGCGCCCATTTCGGTCTAGGTGCAATCAAGGAAAGCCAAGGCGACCACGATGGCGCCATCGCCGAGTACAGCCGCTCTATCGAGATCGACCCGACATATGCCGACGCCTACGATTTGAGGGCACATTCCTGGAGAGCTAAGGGCGATTTGAAGCGCGCCGAGGCCGACCGCAAGAAGGCGCTGAGCCTCGGACTGAACTAGACAGGCATTTTAGAGGGGCGGATGTCGCGTTGGAAATGGTTGCAGGTGGAGGCGGTCGTCCCCTTTGAGCTTCGTTGAGGCAAAAGTGCTACCAGCGATGTTCGGTGGCGGCAGATATCACCATGAGTCGGTGGCGAAGCCGGCCCAGCCTGTGACCACCGCCTACATCGATGCCTAGATCCGGAAGCAGGATCTCCAGATTGTTGAGGCTATCGCACGCGAATTTCCGGATAACTACGATGCGATGCTGCGCAAGATCACTGCCGCCGCCCAGACCGGAAGCCAAACAGAAGTGCGCAATACCAGCAGACAGGCGGTCGCCGATCTGCGGCACAGATATGCACCGCTCCTGCTTTCAGCTCCGGACAGCGCGGTCTCGCAAGCGCTTTCGGCGCAACTCGACATGCTCAATCATGTCATGGCGCGCGAAACGCCGGCCACTGCAACAATTACCTGCGCTACGGGTAGGTCTCGAAGTATGGCCTTTCCTTCAACGCCTTGCCGTTGCGGTCGAGCAGTATTCCCGAGGCAAACAAATACCCGCCCATCGCTTCCATCTTCGCCATGTCCATGGTGCCGATGGCGCCGTTAGCACCCTTCAAAAATGCCGGTCGTTCAGCGCCGGGTTGTGAGCGTGTCCTTGTTCGCCGCGATCAGCGGGTCGCCTGCGTGCTTCGCGCGGTCGACGGCGAAGGCGTAGCCGGCCCGCGTCCCTCGAAAAAAGCAGCGGCGGCTTGTCGGTTGGCGCCAACGAACACGTTTCCGGAAACGATCAAGGTAGTGTGCTCGCCCGGCACGCCGTAATCGGCGTAACGGAAGCTGCGCTGCTCCAAGCTTCCAAGCCCGGCCTCAACGCCTTCCAGGTCGAGTCTTCGGGCGTGACGTCGACCGCACCGGGCAAACCGTTTCCCCAATCCGCAGAAGAGTGGCCCATCTCTCTTAGGAGATGCCGGTCGTTATAAGATTTTTACCAGTTTCTTATAACGCTCTTGAAATCTCGCCGGATAAGGCCCAGTTATAAGAAAACTGCAGGTTTCTTATAACGCTGCGCACGCCCGGGAGCGGCCATGAAGACCATCGATCTTGCCTATCGTACCCTCTATGCCGAGCTGGTGCAGCGCAGCCTGGATGCCTCCTTCGAGGCCGATTTCTCGACGGCAGGCAATTTCGTGCGCGTGCCGGTGAAAGGCCGCGACTACTGGTATTTCGAAGAGACGCGGCCGCAAAAGTCCAGGCGCTATGTCGGCCCGGCGGAAGATCCCGAGATCGCCAAAAGGGTCGCGGCCTTCAAGGAGATCAAGGACGATCTCAGAGCTCGCCGCAAGCTGGTCTCCACGTTGGTTCGCGACGCCGGCCTGGCGACGCCCGATGCTTTCAGTGGCGACGTCGTCGAGGCGCTGGAAAAGGCCGGGCTCTTCCGCCTGCGCGCGGTACTCGTCGGCACCGTCGCCTTCCAGACTTATGCAGGGCATCTCGGCGTCAAACTGCCAGGAGCCTCGCTGCAGACCGGCGATGCCGACTTTGCCCAGTTCCATTCCGTCTCGGCCGAAGTCGACGACAGCATGCCGCCGCTCATCGAGGTGCTGAAGGCGGTCGACCCGACATTCCGGGAAATCCCGCACCGAACCGATGCGGGGCGCACGACGCAGTTCGAGAATGCTTCGCGCTACCGCATAGAATTCCTCACTCCGAACCGAGGCAGCGACGAGCATGCTGACCATGCCAGCCCGATGCCGTCGCTGGGCGGCGCCTCGGCCCAGCCCTTGCGCTTCCTCGATTTCCTGATCCGAGACCCGGTGCGGGCAGTGCTGCTCCACCGCTCCGGCGTGCCGGTGCTGGTCCCCTCTCCCGAACGCTTTGCGGTCCACAAGCTGATCGTCGCGGCGCGACGCGAACGAAGCGCTGCCGCCAAGCGGGAAAAGGACCTGCATCAAGCGGGCCTGCTGGTCGAGGCGCTCGAGACCACGCGTCGGCGAGACGACCTCGCCCATGCCTTCGCGGAAGCGTGGAACCGGGGCGAAGCATGGCGTGAGGCGCTGCGCAAAGGCTTGCAACTGCTTCAGCCGGACAGGCGCGAGATGGTGGACCTGGTCCTCGGCAGGGCGCTCGACGAAGCGCGCATCGAGCTCGACGGTTTCATGAGACAGTCCAGGTGAGGTATCGTTCAAATTGTACGAAACGTTCTTGACCACTTTTCGTACCTAATGTACGATATTGCCGTTCGTTGAGGGGATATTCTTGAACACCGCGAACCATGCCGCTTTCGCCGACCTTTCCCGCCCATTGCTCTCGCCTTTGCCGCTCGCCGAGCGCGAACGCCTGGCCGGCGCGTGGCGCATGGCCAGCCAGGACATCGCCGACGACATCCGCTTCATCCGGCAATATCTGAAGGTGATCGCGGAGAAGGACGACCGGCTTTCGACCGGCACGCTGGTGCACGGCCGCGCCTATGTCGAGGCCTGCGAGGCCTGGCTGCCCGAAACGATCGCGCGATATTTGAGGAACCTCAGGCTGGTCAGCGAATGCGAGTGCGCGATGACTGCGGCGGGCGTGCGCTTCGCAAAATCGAGCGATGCCTGGGAGTGAGATGTCTTCCTTCTTCGCGGAGGAAGAACCACCAAACGCGACGAAACCAGAGGGGCGCGAAGGAGCGCGGCGACGGAATGGTTTCCGCCCGCGCCGGGTGCAGAGAATTCCATTTTGCAACCTTCGGATGCACCTCGACAAATGTATCGTTTCACACAATTGCCAATTGGTGGACGCGGGCGAGCGGCCGGTAGTTAATTCCTTTCGGGCGAAGGAAGGCATAGTCGCGTACCAGGGAGGAACTCGTTTGATAGACCAGCAAATCGACATCGGCGCACCAGCCGACGATCAGCCTTACGAAGTCACCTCATTCGCCAGGAAGCATGGGCTGACGATCCCGATCGCGGACGCGGTGCTTTTTGCCAAGGGTCCGTCGCCGTCGCGGGCGGCCTGCGATACCGCCGCGCTGGCTTTCCTCTGCGCCGTTGCGCAATACGCCAGAAAGCAAGGGAGGCGATAGCCGTTCAGCCTCCACCTCCGCGCCCTAAATCTTCGGGCGCGGGCTTGCTACATTTCGATTGTGCGGATGGCAGCGGCGGAACGGCCGCTGGGGTCAGGTCTTGGCTTTCGGCTTGGCAGGAGCCTTGGCCTTGGCGGGGCCTTTGGCGGGCGTTTCGGCCTTGGCCGACTTCGGCTTGGCGGCGGCCGTCTTTTTGGGCGCGGCCTTGGACTTCGGCTTTACTTCGGCGTCGATCTCGGCGGCCGCCTGGTCCCAGTGCTCCATATGCGCGCCTTCCGGCCGGCCGGCCTGCTCCCAGATCTCGTGCGCCCGCCGGCGAATGCGTTCCTGCCTGTCGTCCGTCACTGTCGCCTCCTTTGAGTGGGGCCGCTCCCCGACGGAAACATTAGCTGAATTTTCCGGTGGCGTCTTGCGCATCGACGCGTAGGTGCCTGAACTTCGGCAGCGATTTCTTCAGTGCACGTCGGAGACGATCGCAACGCCCAGATACGCCGCCTTCTTTGTAATCAATGCGGCTAAATCGGCGTCAGAGCGTTCGGTTCCGGTGCGCCTGCGCAGCAGGCCAATCGCTTCCTTCATCGATAAGAGGCCAGTGCGGCGTTCGGCCAGAAGCTGGTCGACCGCCTTTGCACAGTCGACTGATTCGACATGGGGGTGATGCATGGCTGCGACTCCTTCCTAGGAGCCGGCATCCCCCCGCCGGCATGGCGGGAGGATCGGGGCTCGTAAGCGTAATCACTCGATGACGTGGATGACCCTGCGTGTACCAGGATCGATCAGGACAGTGCGATCGTTGACCACGGCATATCTGTACTGAACGTCCGGCACCTCCCGCAGCTCGACCGTGTCAGGCACCGTCGAGCCGACGCCCAGTTCCAGCCCCAGTATGTTGACCGAGGCGATCGGGTGCTTGTGGACATATTCCTTGACGACAGTCTGCTGCTCCGGCGTGACGATGATCTGGTCCGCAGCGGCAAAGCCTACGCCGGCGATCAGAGCAAGGCCGGCAACAGCAGGAATAAGGGTGCGTTTCATCATAAGTCTCCTGTTGTGTTGGCGAGCTCCGCCCGCCTCCGCCGTCGCGGAAACCTGGCAGGTCGAACATAGGAGCTCCCGGGGCAAACGCGTGCATTGGGGTCTTGTTCCGTCTGCGGCGCCTAATTGATTGTTGCCGGCGGAACCGCCGGGGCAGCTTCGCATTGTTTGAATTGAATAAATTCGACCAGCAAAGGCCCGCCATGACTGCAGTTCACATCACAAGCGACATGCCGCTCCGCGCGCCGGTGGCGATCGCAGTCGGGGCCGGTTTCAAGCGCGAGATCGCTTCCCTGGCGGCGATGCAGAATTTCCTCAAAGAATGGCCGCCGGCGATGCGCGGCGACTGTTATGCCGCGGCCGTGCAGACCTGCGAGGCAGCGCGGACAGGCGAGAGGAAACTTGGGGAAGCGCGGCAGGCCTTCGTGGCATTCGCTCAGAAGGCCGGCATTCTGTGGACCGGCGTCGACCCGGTCACCGCGCTACGTGAAGCCAAGATCAGACGTCTCAAGGCCAGGAGCATAAGCCAGCAGCGCCGGCAATGGCCGCTGGCGTGACAGGCTGCTGAAGTCCGGGCCTTAGGATCGGGCTTATCGAACCAGGCATCATCGAAAAAGCCCTCGCGGCCGAAGGCTTTTGTCGCGCCAAGCGGGGTAGCGCCGCTCACTGCCGCCCAGTGCTGGACGGCAGCCAGGCGACATCGATGACGGCTGTCAGTTCAGCGAAGCTTCGCACGACTCGGTGAGGAAAGATGCGGCGATCAGATCGTCCGCATCGATGCGTAGGGAGCCATCGCCGCCCCCCATTATGGCCGCGACCTTCTGGAAGGTCTTTATTTCATGTGCAGTGATGTGGGCGTCTTCCATCCTGGCCCGCAACTCGGCGACGCGCATCCCGAGCGAGCGGGATGTTCCGATTTCTCGTTTCGACATGTTAACTAGTCCTCCTCGCCCCTGCCCATGCCTGTTCGCCGCCGCCCGATTCTGCTTTCTGCCACCGGTTTGTGTTGCCTATGAGACAGGTTTGTTTCTGCCACTGGTTTGTGTTGCCCATGAGACAGATTTGACCCAAAGCGCCCAACTTGGGTGTGGGTCAAAGGTTCCGTTAGGATATCGTAAATTAATAATTTTCCGTTAACCGCCCGCCGCCGTGACCGGCGGCGGGCCATCCGTTCGGCCGATTACGCTATCGGTTAATTGAGCACCTTGATGATCTTGCGCGTGCCGGGGTCGACGATCACCGTCCGGTTATCGACCACGACATAGCGATATTTGACGTTCGGCACCTCGTGCAGTTCGACCGTCTCGGGAAGCGTGCTGCCGATGTTCAGCTCGATGCCGGGAACCTTCACCGAAGCCAGCGGCTGCTTTTGCACATATTCCTTGATGACGGTTTCCTGCTCGGGCGCGATCACGACGGTGTCCTGCGCAGCGACGGCGCCAGCGCCGGCGAGAAGCAGGAGGGCCGCGGCGGCGGTGGTGATGTGCATTTTCATGGTCGTCTCCTTTGTGTGGTCAATCGCCTCCTCTGCTGCGCCTGCGATTTCCACAGCCGATCGGCACCGTCCTAACGCCGAGGACCGCGGCTTGTTCCTGCAAAATTCCGCACATCCGCCGGCGTAAGAACGCCGCCGCCGCTTGGCAAAACAATCGCGGAACAATGCCTTCCAAGTCGTGTTTAATTTGCGAAGGGACCGACTTTCCGAGGAGAAATCAGATGAAGCATCTTCTGATCACGAGCATGATCGCGCTCGGCGTTGGCTGCGGCGCCGCGATGGCGCAGACCGAGTCCGTGCAGCCGAGCGGCGGCGATAGTTGTGCCGCCGGCCAGGCCGACTGCCCGAAGGGCGGCAAGGCTGGCGAGCAGGCCCAAGGCAAGATGAAGTCTCAGACCGAGCAGAATGCCCAGGGCACCACCAAGATGAAGACTGAGCAGAATGCCCAGGGCGAGGCTGGCGCCAGCACCGAGCAGAACGCCGAGGACAATACGCAGCTGAAGAAGAAGCAGCAGGCGCAGGGCAAGGCCGACACAAAGACTGAGCAGAACGCTCAGGACAATACCACGCTGAAGAAGAAACAGCAGGCCCAGGACAAGACCGGCACCAGCACCGAACAGAATGCTGACAGCAACACAAAGGTGCAGACCGAGCAGAATGCTCAGGGCAAGACCGGCACCACCACCGACCAGAACGCCCAGGGCACCACCAAGATGCAGACCGAGCAGAACGCTCAGGGCAAGACCGGTACGACCACTGAGCAGAACGCTCAGGGCAACGTCCAGACCGACCAGGACAAGACGGCCTCGATCACCAATGTGACGGTCGAGCAGCGGACGCAGATCACGCAGATCATCCGCGAGACCAACGTCCAGCCGGTTCGCGATGTCAGCTTCGACATCTCGATCGGGGTCGAGGTTCCGCGGCAAAAGATCCGGCTGCATCGCCTGCCGGCCCGCATCGTCAAGATCGTCCCGGCTTACGAAACCTATATGTATTTCGTGCTGGCCGACGGGCGCATCGTGATCGTGGATCCGGACACCTACAAGATCGTCGTGATCCTGGAGGCCTGATCCAGACAGCATTTCAGACAGGAGGCCTGCCGTGCCGCATGGCATGGCGGGCTTTTCTTATGTCGCTTCAGCCGCGGGCGCAAACGCCCCTTCCCGAGGCCGGGGCAGCCCCGTCCAAGCCTTATCGCCCGCCCTCGCCGCAACACAGCCGTCGGATTGAGGTCTGGTTTGGCAGGGCATTGGTCCCCCTCTCGAAACATACAGGCAGTTATCTTGTTGGAGTCATGACTGGCGAGCATAGGTCCCTTCATCGTCGGTTGCTGTTGCACCCGCCGCTACCTGCGATGCGGCGGGTGCTCCTTTTGGGGGTGCTGCATGCAACTCGGAGAGATCATTGCGAACCTGTTCGCCGCCGTTCTTCTGATCTGCGTTGTGGCGCTTGTGTTCTTCACCGGCGGCAGACCACTCTGGCCGGATCGCGAGGCCAAGATGGTCATCCTGTTGCCGCCGGATGCCATGAGAACGGGATCGGTCAGGGCACTGGCGCACGTTCGCCTGCCCGACGCCTTCGATACAAGAATGGTGCAGCCAAGGCCCCAATCCCGATAGCCGGTGGGCCAGCCCCTAGCCGGCCGCGACGTGATCCGGCCGAAATGGGGGTCAGAGCTAACCCTCCACTCCTTTCGCGGAAAGGCGGAGAGGCCGGCCTCCCGCCGATGAAGGGACGTGCTCGGCGGGCGGGCACTGCGGCGATCGTCAGAGGGCGTCAGCTCAGCAGCATTGCGGCAAGCGGCGAAGACGATGCGCGCTCCAAAAGCAGGCGCAACAAGCCAGCGCGCCTCGTACACGCTGCCGGCCATTAGCTACTCCTGATCATCGTTCCGCGAGGGAACGGAATCGGCCTCGGCTGGGTTCCTCAGGCGTAGGTCCTTTGGCGGGCCGGAATTAAGACCTATGGCAAGGGGTCTGCGTGAAGTCTTGCGATCCTGGCGGAAAAGGTGCAAGGGTCAAAATGGGTAGAGCAATGGGCGAGATCGTCGAAGAGCCTAACTGGTCGCGGCGCTCGGTTGGGCAAATGTATTTTCCGCAGTTTCTTGTGGGAATGACGGCAACGCTTCTGGTGGTTCTCGGCTGGACCTTCATGTCCACCGGGTCCGTCTGGCAGTCGCTTGGCTGGACGTTCCTGGCGGGCGTGGTGCTGCAGGCAGGCTACTTCGTGGCCGTGCTGTGGCTCGTGCAAGCCGAAGGCCGGGCCACGGACGAGAGCAAGGCGAGCGACGCCGGCGCCCCCGCCAAGCTGCCCGGTCCCTTCGAGCGCGACGGCATCGTCCACGCGCTGATCTCGCGGCTGTTCCCGAGGCTGCTGCCGTAAGGCGGCTCAGCGTCCGGCCGAAGCCCCAACGCCGTCATCGTTGGGCGTAGCGACGCGAAGCGGAGCAAAGACCCGAGAACCCACGCTGTGACCTCGTCGAGGAACGCAGCGCGGCAGAATCCTGCATCGTCGTAACGCTCTGAGCTTACGGCCTGCAGTTTGCGCCGCGTCGCTTCGCTCCCTGCTCCGCCACACAGGACACGAAGAGGCGCTTCGGCCGATCTTGGCCGCGTGCGATCGAGCAATTGAGCGCGTCGCACTAGGCCGGTTCAGGCGACGCGCTGTTGGGTGCACCGTTACTGCGCCGGAGCGACCGTGGCCGAGCGCACCGTCTCTGCGGACGAGAAGACGATGAAGGCAAAGGTCAGCACCGCGGCGGCGACGATCAGCGAGCCGATCGCCACGACCGGCTCGATCTCCGGATGGCCTGCGGCCAGCATCCAGTAGAGCGCCGGCAGCATGATCACGAGGCCAACCGTGTAGAGACCGTAGTGGATCATGGCGATGCGGCGCTCGGCCTTGGCCGGATTGAGCGCGTAGTAACCGCCGAAGATCGCGCTGGTCACCCAGCCGAGAAGGTTGATGTGGGCGTGCGCCGGGAAGGCGCCGTGGTCGCCCGAAATCGCCATCTGCAGCCCGGCGGCTATGCCCAGGATGAGAAAGACGATGGCCGTCTTGAAGAAAAGCTCCGAAACCCGTGGCATTTTGTTGTCCTCCCAATGCCCTGTGAAATCCCTCACCCGCTAAGTCTACACACCGCAATGCATATTAGCCACACGACAGCGACGTTTTGGTGTGCATTGCGCACAGCGTCAGGCGAGGCAAAAAGACTCGCAATGTCGGCGGCGGCGGGGCAGCGCTCCCGGGCCTGCAGTTGTTTTCCCCAATGCAGGGCGGCTCGCAAAAGAAATTGCCCGTTCCCATTCCAACGCCGGCTTTTATATCGTAGTACGACATTCACAGCGAGATCTCGGGGGTGGCAACCGGGGGCCGGGAGCTGACCACGCAGCTCCCGGTCAAACTCGTTTTCGGCGCGCCGATTTTCGACTACCCGGTCTGCGTCACCGCCGTCGGTTCTGCCACCGTTTCAAACACGTGGCACAACGCCGACCAAAACCGACGAAAGGCTTCCAGCGGTGCGGACGCCGAGGGATTTTTAGCTATTCCTTAACTAATGTTATTCGGTCGGTACACCCCCGCATGTTAACCTTCGGACGCGGGTAGAAGCCGTCTGACCACCTCGGCTTTTGCTACTTTTGGGCTCGCCTCAAGGGCGAGCCTTTTTTTGAACTCCGCCTGTGCCTCGGCGTGGGGTTTCTGCTCGCCGCAACCAGAATTCCCCCTGGCCTCACTTGGTCTGTTGCCGTGTGCGAATGCATTGCCGTCAAGCCAAACAAAAATGCCGCCGGGTCGCCCCGGCGGCATGCATGCACTCCACTGCGGCAGGTTCGCCGCGTGTGCCTTATGGCGTGGACGTCGCCGCGGCCGCCTGGTCGATCTTGTCGGCCAGCACGTCCTTGGCCCAGTCCGTCACCTCCTGATCGACCGGCTTGTTGGCCATGTCCTGCAGGGCGGCGTCGAGCGTGGCGTCATCGGGGGCAGGGTTAGCGGTCACCGCAGCCTGGGCATCCGTGACCGCCTGGGTGTCAGCGGCGATCGCGGCGTTCTGGGCGTCGATCTGCGCCTGAACGTCGGCAACCTGCGCATCGAAAGCCGCCTTTTCCTCGGCCGTCATGTTGGTCGTGTCTGTTGCATTGAGGTCGGCGAGCTGTTGGGTGAGCGTGCCGAGCTGGGCCTGGTCGGCGGCCAGCTTCGCGTTTGCCGCGTCAAGCTTGGCCTGCGCGTTCTGGGCTACGGCGGCCCGGGTCACATAAGCCTGAATGCCCGCGAACTTCTTGCTCTTGGAATTCATGTAGGCATTGATGTTGCGCTGGAGCGAGTTCAGCCGGCCGAGCTTGGCATGGATGTTCTTCTCCTTCGGGGTGGCGGCCGTAGTGGTATCGTCCGTCGTGTCGTCATCGGTTGCATCGTCGACCTGCGACTTGGCGGCCTTTGCCGATGCCGACTTGCCGTGCGAGGCGCCGCTGTTGCTGCTTTGGCCCTTGCCGCCGCCGTTGCCACCGCCGTTGCCATTACCGCCGCCATTGCCGTTACCGCCGCCATTGCCGTTGCCGCCGCCATGGCTGCCGCCATTGCCGTTGCCACCGCCATTGCCGCCGGCTCCGGCGAGTGCGGGAGCAGCCGCGAGCGCCAGAATGGCAAGCGAAGCCAAAAGTGTTTTCCGGATTGTCATCATGTTTCTCCGCAGGTGAATCGCCACCAATGCCCAACCGCTAGATCGCGTCATATGAGATTTCCCTAACGGCTTGGAGTAACTTTTAAACAAATTCGGTGGCGGCAAGAGAGTATCCCGAGAAGCAGCTCCGGAAATCCTGCTGAACACCTGTTAACTTGCTGAAATTATTGCGTAAATAAATGGGCTAAGGCCAGGTCCGCCCTCTGGAACAATGAAGGCCCACCTCCCGTCGGACCATGGGCCCAACGCTATGCGGCCAGCGTCCGTCGAGGAGTACAAGACGCCTGTTTATAAAGGCGATTTTCGGACGTGCGCGGCATCGTTTCGGGCAACCCGCGGGAGCGGTGATGCCACCAGCGCTTGGGGCGCGCTACCGAGGTGTTCTTATCCCGCTTTGCGGCCAATCCCAGATATATACTTATATATTCTTCCTCGGCATGCCCTGAAGCGTGTCGCAATCTTTCGGCCCACACAGCTTGTTAAGCTTAGCCCTGGCTTTGACCCGAAACGAAGTCCCACTTTGGGGAGACGTGCTTCAGCTGTTGATCAGCGGCACGGTGACAGTGGTCGAGTAATTGATCGGAAAATCGCTGAAATAGGGAAAGTTGATGACGAAGGCATAGCTGGCGCTGACATGCGCCATCTTGAAGCCGCCGCTCGGCGGGTCGGTGGTGATCGTAACTGTCACGTTCTGCAAGCCGAGCGCCTGTAGTTTCTGCGTCGCGATCGCCTGGATCTGAGCCTGGGTCATCGTCCTGTCAAGCTGCAGCGAGCGCGCCGAGGCCTCGAGCGCATAGCGCACGCTGGACTCGTTGTTCATCGACCAGCCGAAGGCGAAGATGCCGAACAGAAGCATGATCAGGAAAGGCACGATCAGCGCGAACTCGATCGCGGCGCCGCCAGAGGCGTTGCTGGCAAACAGCCTGGTTTTTTGCTTAGCGGACACGGACCACCTGCTGATGGCTGAGCGCGCTATTGCCCGGGAAGACGCCGAAGGTGAACGGCGGAACCCAGGTGCCCGACGCCTGGATCTGGACATAGATGGAAGGTACTTTCGATCCCGCACAGGTGGTCGACGACGTGACCACGGTCGTTCCGCATTTGTAGGTGCGTGTCACCGTGATCGCCGCATCGGAGGGTTTCTTCTCCCAACTCGCAAGAGCGGCGGCCTGAACGGCGGTGTCGTCTCCCCCGCCGGCCAGCAGCAGATTCGCCGCCGTCTTCACACCCGCCCGCATCGCCATCGAGCTGGTGACATAGGACCAGCCATCGGCGATTCCGAACAGCGCGACGCACAGCACCGGCAACACCAGCGCGAATTCCACCGCGGCCGCGCCGGAGCGATTCTTGCGGAAGCGGATCGCTGCCGGCGCCACGCGGCTACTCGACAATCGCAACAGACGGGGCGGCGGGGATGTCTTGCAGCCCAAGGCTCGAGCAGTTCTGGTTGATTGTGGAATTGCCCGACCACTGGATGGTGTCGGCCACAACCTGGGTGCAGCCGTTCGCGCCCGAGAAATTGCCGAGATAATTGACCTGCTGCTTGGGGAAATAGATTGCCCCGGTCAGCGAAGAAGTCGCCGTGCCGTTGAAGGTGCTCTGTGCGGCGTTGCCCGTCCTGTCGCCATAAAACAGCACGCCGGAATAGGTCCCCGAGGTCGGCGCGCTGAGCGTCACCGTGGCGTTGCCGTTCATGCTTATGGTGTTGCTGCCCGTCATATAGATGGTTACGCCGTTGGTGCAGGGTGCAGCGCAGGTGATGACCGCGCCGGCGTTGATCTTCAAATTGCCCTGGACAACGTAAGTGCCGGAAGAAAGCGCGACATTGCCGTTGAGGTTCATACCATTGCAGTAGGTACCGGGCTGGATTGTTTGCGTTGACTTGCCGCTGTTGACATTCTGGCAAGAGCCGCTGGTCGAGGGCGCCGGCAGGCTGGAGAACGGATCGGACGCGGGCAAGGCCTGGGTTATCGGCGACTTGCAGGTCGTGGTCACCGGGTTGTTCAGCGAAACGCCGCCGACCGAGATCAGGCAGTCGGCCTGAAGCCCTGCCGACCCCTGGACCTTGATGGCGTCCGCGGCGCTCGAATTCGACATGACCGAGCAGCCGGTCAGCTTGACGCTGGTGCTGCCGGAGAAAAGCGCCGCCTGCGAGGCCGACTTATTTAGCGCCAGCACGCAGGCCTTGGAAGCATCGGTAATGAGCGCCACCGCCCTCGCCTGCTCCGGCACCTTGGTCTGCGTGAAGATCGAGGTGAACATCCGGTCGAGGTTCTGGTTGAGGATGACCTCGACTGCCTTCTTGGCCGTGTTCGGCCCCGAGGTGGGCGGCGTGTGGACGGTGATGGTGCCATTGCCGAGGCCGTTGTCGGTCGCCGACTGGGTCGCGGCCGCCGTGATCGTCGCAGTGTCCGATCCCTGGATCTTTTCCAGCGCGCCGGCATAGGCGGCGGCGTCCGCCGTCGCCTGCAGCTTCAGGCTCGAATAGTACCAGTAGGACGTCTCGACGCCGAGCCCTGCCCCGCCGACGACGATCGGCAGGGTGAGCGCGAAGATCGTCGCAACATTGCCGCTCTCGCCGCGCCGCAGGCGGCGGGAGACGAACTGTCTGAAAATCCGACCGAATGTGTTCATGGCCGAGCGCGCCCAAGCTATCCCAGCCACCACGTTCAACACCCGGCGATAAACGAATGGCTAATTTTTTTCCTCGACTTGCGATTTTCAGACCCTTGCATGCATATTTACCGCCCTGCGCGGCCACGACTCAGACTTAGGTCCCACTCTATATAGGACGTTAGGTCAAGCTGCGGATAAATCAGCGATTTTAGCTTTTGCTGCATTTTATCTTTTTCGGAAATCGGTCGTAGAGACGGCTGGAGTAGTGTCTCTGCCGTTTCCGGCGAGGGGTGCTGCCATGATCAGACGGTTCTGGGCTTCGACGCGCGGCAATTTCGCGCTGGCGACCGCAATCGCCATGGTGCCGCTGATGCTTGTCGTGGCCGGCGCCGTCGATGTGGCCGGCACGAGCGACGACGCGGCGCAACTGCAGAACTCGCTGGACGCAGCCGGGCTGGCGGTGGGCACGAAATACCAACCGACCATGTCGGCCGGCGATGTGCGCCAGCTCGGCCTGACTTTCTTCTCAGCCAATCTGAGCGTCGCCGATGCCGGCGAATATTCGGGCAGCGTCGGGGCCTTCCAGGCAGCGGCCAGCGGCGATCCGAGCGGCTACACCATCGCCCTGTCGTCGAGCATCAGCCGTGCGGCTTTCATCAGCGGCGCGCCGGCCTGGCAGGCGACCCGCTCCGCCTCCGTCGAGGTCAAACCCGG
Organism: Mesorhizobium sp. M1A.F.Ca.IN.020.03.2.1; assembly: GCF_004023205.1. Taxonomy (NCBI): domain Bacteria; kingdom Pseudomonadati; phylum Pseudomonadota; class Alphaproteobacteria; order Hyphomicrobiales; family Phyllobacteriaceae; genus Mesorhizobium; species Mesorhizobium sp. M1A.F.Ca.IN.020.03.2.1. The sequence goes on from NZ_RZSV01000056.1 coordinate 19,271, forward strand.
GGCGCAAGCGTGCGTTCTGGCGCTCGATCCGCATGTCGGCTCCGCCGTCAACCTGCAGGGCTCGACCAATGTCGCGATGAACGGCTGCGTGATCGCCGCAAACTCGGACGCGGCCGACGCCATCGACCGCGGCGGCTCGGCCCTGCTCAGCGCGGCATGCGTCTCGACGGTCGGCTCGACCTCGGGGATAACGCCGCCCAACGCAACACTCTCGTGCGACGCACCGCTCGAAAACCAGTACGCATCGTTCGACCCGTTGGCCAATGTCACCCCGCCCGCTTATGGCATGTGCCAATCGATGCCGAACGGCAAGACGGTCACGCTTTCGCCCGGCACCTATTGCGACAAGACCTGGTCAGGAAAGATCACGCTTAATCCGGGCGTCTACATCCTGCGCAATGTCACCATAAAGCCCGGCGGCAACGGCAGCCTCACCGGCCAGGGCGTGACGATCTTCCTGATGGAAGGCTCGCAGCTCTACATCAATGCCAATGAGCAGGTGAACCTCTCGCCGCCGGCCAGCGGCGCCTATGCAGGCATCACCATCTTCCAGGCCAAGGGCAACACCTCGGCGCTGACGATCAACGGCGGATCCGGCTCGGTGGTCAGCGGCTTCATCTATGCCCCCGACGCGGCGATCTCCTATGCCGGGAATTCGGACATGAACGCGCAGGGCAATTGCCTGCGGCTGGTCGGCAATACCGTAGGCATGACCGGAAACTCGGCGGTGAAATCGGACTGCGCGGCCGAGCTCGGCAATCGCGAGATGTATGCCGGCAGGATGATCACCCTGGTGAAATAGCGCCGCTCTTCTTCAAGGGGAAATCAGCACTCGCCGACGATATCGGCGCCCGGCTGTTCGTCGAACAACACCGCGCAGCCGCGCTGCAGCGCCACCTGGCTCAACGCGTTCGCCGCCGCTTCGTCGGACGAGACGAAGTCCCCGGTCAAGACGCGCAGTTCCTCGACGGCTTTCGACATTGAAACAAGGCGCCCAGCCGCGCCATCGCTGGCGCAGGCGTCGACGACGCAGAGAAGATCGATCAGTTCGAAGCTGTCCATGGCGGCCTCCGCCCATAGGATCCCTTCGCGGAAGACAACGGCGTGACGGGCGGCCGGGTTCCGCTCGGAGTGGTGCATCATGATTTGGCGACAGCCTGGGCGGCCCGCGCCGAGATCGAGCGAAGCGGCAGGCAGGGCTTAAAAGCACGTCGCGTACGCCTGTGGTTGTTTTGGATCGACCGGCAAAAGCGCGGCGAACAGGTTCGCGAATCTCGGCAGACTGCGGGATTGTGGGAGTTGCCCGCCACATCGCAGGAAATGGCGGGCAACTCCACTTTCAAACCGCCGATGAAGGGACGTTACTCGACGGTTGTGCCACAATGAGTTGTGGGCCTACTTGTTTCCAGAAATCGCCCATTCGGACCTCTGCGCTCAAAGGTGCGGCCTCAGGTCCCGCCTGACAAGGGACCGTGGCCCGAAAGCAGGAACATTCCAGCTTTGGCGCCGTTGCCACGACATCCCAATCGGCAGAGGAGAGGAAACCATGGCCGACAGACCTACAGTTGTAAACACCAGTGGCGGGGGCGGCGCCGGCACAGCAGTGGCCATCGTTCTTGCCATCATCGCGATCGTGGCCCTGCTGTTCTTTACCGGCATCATCAATGTCGGTGGCCGCACCGGCGGTGGCGGATCGACGGATGTCAACGTGAAGCTCGATGCGCCGAAGGTCGAGGCGCCCAAGGTGGAGACGCCTGCGGCACCGTCGACGACGCCGGCACCCGCACCGGCCGCACCGGCTCCGGCCAACGGCGGCTGATCCGCCTGACGCAACCGGCAGGCCGGCTGCGCGTTTATCGAATGGCTACTCCAGCTTCGGCCCGCGCATTCCTCTGGAAGGCGCGGGCCCTTTTTCTCTCGGGCCCTCTTTTCTTGGGCAGGTCCGCTCAGTCATCCAAATCCATCGGCCGATGGCCCGGCCTTTGATGCCAGACGACCTGGCGGAAATCCGTCAGTTCGACGACTTGATCGCAGGTCGGACAGATATAGTTGTCGCAGCACTGGCGAAGCGCCGGCGGAGTGCGGCGCCCTGCCCCGACCGGCGGACGGGTTTCCGTTTTCCCTACCTGATGAAGCATGATTCCTCCCAGTTTTTCTGATTTTTCGAGTATCGCCTTCCATCCGGCTTGGCCTCGCCTATGGCGGTTTCGATCGGCGCGGTGAGCGCGCGCCCGCGAGCGGAAATGAATATGGACTATCGCGGACGGGGCCTGGCTTTGCCGCCGCACTATTGGCGAAATTCACTTGCCGAGGGTTCACAGGATTCTCCCCAAGGAGCGAGAAACGGGGTGGCCCCTCAACCACCGTCGTGCCAGGCGCAAGGAACAGCAAAACACCGGCAGAGCGTGCTTGCAATAGGGCCTGCGCGGCAAAATCGATTTCGCGCCGCGCCAAGCAACTTAGATTAGCAATCATTCATTGAAAGGCGTATCAATCCGGCAGCGGTCGCCGACGATCGCGCGTCAGGCCCCGCTAATCCTTGGAAATGGGAGGATGCCATGGCCGAAGCTGCAATGAAGGTCACCAAGCTCGAATCCAAGTCGCATAACAATCCCGACGAGGTTCGCTCGCCCGCCAAGACCCGCGTCGAAGTGGTCCGGCTGCCGGGCTACACGCTCGGGCGGCTCAACATGGAGCCGGGCTGGAAATGGTCCGAATGCGTGAAGCCGGTGGTCAAGACCGACAGCTGCCAGGTCTCGCATGTCGGCTATGTCGTGTCCGGAACGATCACCATACGCATGGACGACGGGACGCAGAAGACCTTCGAGGCCGGCACCTCCTATACGATCCCGCCCGGGCATGACGCCTGGGTAGAAGGCAATGAGCCGTTCCAATGCATCGAGGTGCTGAGCGCCGAGCAATACGCCAAGCCGGTCTAGGGGCTGTCGGCCAAGGGACAGCGATCCCCCATGTGGGACGATCAGAGGGGGCGCTGTCCCGCCATCGTCTCAGAACCTGGATCTCCGGCTCGGCCGCACTTCGTCATCCTGGTGTTCGCGCGTCGCTCGGCTCCTGACTTCGTCTAGCATGACGCAGTTTTGGGCCGCGATCCTTCGCGCCCCTCCCTGGTCTCGCGGTCGACCCGCCAAAGGGGAGCACACCGGCGCAACCGGTCAAAGCCCTTGGTTGTGACGGGTTGCAGATGTTCTCATCCCCAGCTGGCCGGCTTGACAGGAAACTCCTTTTGTTCTCTTTATGTTCACACGCATTACCGCTTACAACAGTTGCTGCTAATGCTGCGATGCCGCAAAGCGGATGGATGGAGCCGGGAGCGCGATGGCCGCCACGAACGCCGCTTCGGCCGCTACGACCCTGCATGCCGATCTCGACGCCTTCTACGCCTCGGTCGAGCAACTGCTCGACCCGTCGCTGCGCGGCAAGCCGATCGCAGTCGGCGGCGGCGTAGTGCTTGCCGCCTCCTATGAGGCGAAGATTTTTGGCGTGCGCGGCGGCATGCCCGGCCGCAGGGCGCGCGAGCTCTGTCCGCAGCTCATCTTCGTCGGCGGCCGCTTCGGCGAATACCAGCGTCTCGGCGACGCCGCGATCAAGGTGCTCGACGATTTCACGCCGCTGGTCGAGCGCATCTCGATCGACGAGGCTTTCGCCGATGTCGCCGGCTGCACGCATCTGTTCGGACCGCCGGACGAAATTGCGCGAACCATCCGCCGCCGCGTGAAGAGCGAGCTCGGCCTGCCGATCTCGATCGGGGTGGCACGGACGAAGCATCTCGCCAAGATCGCCTCGCAGGTGGCCAAGCCCGACGGGCTGGTGGTGGTCGAGCCTGGCACCGAGCTTTCCTTTCTGCACGATTTGCCGGTGTCGCTGATGTGGGGCGTCGGTCCGGCAACCAAAGCGCGGCTCGCCGAGATCGGCGTCGAGACCATCGGGCAATTGGCGCGCACGCATAGCGGCGCGCTGGAGCGGCTGATCGGCCATGCCGCCGGCCAGAAGCTCGCGGCCCTTGCCTGGAACCGCGACCCGCGCCGGCTGGAGACGCATCGCCGCGCGCATTCGGCCGGCGCGCAGTCGGCGCTGGGCCGCAAACCGGCGCTGCCGCGCGTCTTCGTGCCGACGCTCCTACATCTTGCCGACCGCGTTGCCAGCCGCCTGCGCGCCAAGGACCGGCCCGGCCGCACGGTGACGGTGCGCGTGCGCTTTGCCGACATGCGCGCGGTCACGCGCTCGGTGACGCTGGAGCAGCCGATCCAGGCGACGACCATGCTCGCTGACGTCGCGGAAGAGCTGGTCAGAGGCGTGCTCGCCGCTCACCCGGGCGAACGGGAAATCTCGCTGCTGGCGATCTCGGTCTCGCATCTGGAAGAGCATGCCGAGCTGCAGCTCGAACTGCCGCTCGGCCTGGCGGACGAGAAGCTGAAGCCCGGCAGCCGCAAAGGCCTCGCCCGCTTCGGCGCCGACCGCGCCATAGACAAGATCCGCCAGCGCTTCGGCAAGCAGGCCGTCGGCTACGGCACCGTCGCGCTGCAAGCAGCGCGCTCGGTGCCGGATGAATTCAGGGAGCTGGCGGAGAAGGAGCTGTGAGGGAGGTGCTTCGGCATCTGCTCTGCGGCGCTGGAGATTGGCGAAAGCCGACGCGCCGTCCGATCTCCCCCTTGTGGGGAGATGTCGCCGAAGGCGACAGAGGGCGTCGCCGCGCGTGAAGCGCCGGCGTCGTCGGCGACGAAGACAATGCTGGCGATCTATGTGAGACGACCCTCTCTGGCCTGCCGGCCGTATCCCCCTCAAGGGTTGAGATCACGCGCTCGGTCGGCTGCCCTCAACCCGCCACCGCCCAGTCCAGCCGCATCGCCGCGCTCATCGTTTGCCCATCTTCAAGCACCGTCAGCCCTTCGCCGTGATGCGCATCGACCGGGTGCGACACCGGCTCGAAGCAGAAGAAGTCGGCGTCGGATGACGGGGAATAGAGGATATAGACGCCAAGCTCCGGCGAGGCGGTGAGCGTGACCCCGATCCCCTCCTCGAGCTGCGCGATCGAGGCGCGACGATTCCAGCCGTCGAAGGCGTTGTTGACCCAGTCCCACGGCAGCGGGATGGAGCGCGAGAAATCCCAGGCCGGGCGCTCGCTCACGGGCACGACGCCGACCGGCAAATGGCGCTCGTCCTCCAGCCAGACACGCCCGGCCTTGGCCTCGAGCAGGGTTGTGTCGCCGCGCGGGAACCAGGGATGGAAACCGAGGCCGTAAGGCAGGCGCATGCCGGCGCGGTTCTCCACCGTCAGCCGCGCCTCCAGCGCGCCGTCCCGCAGCGCATAGGTCACGGTAGCAGCATAGCGGTAAGGACCGATCGCGCCCTCGTCGAGCACCAGCTCCGCCTCGGTGTCCGTGCGGCGGGCAAGCCGCCACGGTTTCTGGAAACCGTCGCCGTGGATCGGAAAGGCTTCGCCCGGAACGTTCGGCGCGACCGCGTGGAAGCGGCCGTCGAAAGTGAAGCCGCCGCCGGAGATGCGGTTCGACCACGGCACCAGGAGCTGGCAGCCGGACGTCCCGGTGCCATCGCCGGGCTTCAGCAGCGGAACCGGCGCGCTGCCGATCACCAGCGCGTCATAGCGCGCGATCGCCGCGCCCTTCTCCGGCGCCAGCACCAGCCTCGCCTGCCCGTCGTTCAGCTTGACCGCGCCGGCCATATCCTCACCAGCCGCCATCGATGGCGATGTTCTGGCCGCTGATCATGTCGGAGGCGGGTGAGGCGAGGAACAGGACGAGCTCGGCGACATTGTCAGGCTCGATGCGCGTCTTGAGGCTTTGGTTCTCGAGGATACAGTCATTGTACTGCTTCAACCGGTCGCCGAAGACGCGCGCCTCCGCCTCCGAGACCACCGCGCCCGGCGACACGGCGTTGACGCGGATGCCATGCGGCCCGAGCTCGCGCGCCAGCGACTTGGTGAGCCCGAGCATGGCGCCCTTCGAGGCGACATAGGGTACGTAGCCGTCCCAGCGGCCGTTGAGCGTGATCGAGCAGAAGTTGACGATCTTGCCGTAGCCCTTCGCCTTCATGCCCGGCGCGCAGGCCCGCGCCAGCGCAAAGGCGGCCGAGGAATTGACGCGGATCTGATCCTCATATTCGGCCAGCGAGAACTGCTCGAACGGCCGGTTGATGATCAGCGCCGCGTTGTTGATCAGGATATCGATCCCACCTTCCTTCGCCGCCAGCGCGGCAACAGCCGCTTCCGCATCGGCCAGCCGGTTGAGATCGCAGCCGACGAAGGCCATATCGCCCCTGGCCTGTCCGGCAAGTCTCGCCACCGTCTGCTCGCCCTCACTAATGTCGGGGCGGTCGAGCACCAGCACGCGCGCGCCGGCCCGCGCCAGCGTTACCGCCTGGGCCCGGCCGAGCGAGCCGAGGCCACCCGTCAGCAACACTTTACGACCAGCGAGCGCCTTCATTGCCTAACCCCTCACAGGACAGAATGGACTTCGTCGATCGAAGTGTCGCCGATGCGCTTGTCCAGCACGATCTCGCCGCGCGCCATCGCGACGATACGGTCGCAGCACTCGAAGACGTGGTGCATGTTGTGACTGATGAAGACGCCTGTCACCCCCTGTTCCTTCAGGCCGCGCACGAAGCCGATCACCTTGTTGGTCTCCTTGACCGAGAGGTGATTGGTTGGCTCGTCGAGGATCATTACCTTCGACTTGAAGTGCATGGCGCGCGCGATCGCGACGCCCTGGCGCTGGCCTCCGGAGAGCTCGCCGACGAGCGCGTCGGGGGAGCGCAGATGCAGGTCGACATTGGCGATGGCGCGCACGCCTTCCTCGGCCATCTTCTTCTGGTCGAGGATGCCGACGCCGAGGATCGAAAACCGGGTCGGCTCACGGCCGATGAACAGGTTGCGGGCGATCGACATGGTGGGGACCATGGAATTGTACTGGTAGATGGTCTCAATGCCGAGATCCATCGCGTCGCGCGGCGTCGCGATGCTGACCTCCCTGCCCTCGACCTTGATCTCGCCCTGGTCGGCGCGGTGGACGCCGGACAGGATGTTGATCAAGGTCGACTTGCCGGCGCCGTTGTCGCCGACCAGGCCGAGCGCCTCGCCGCGCTTGAAGTCGAGCGTGACGCCTTTGAGGGCATGCACGCCGGAATACCATTTGTGCAGATCGCGCACAGAGATGATGGCATCGCTCACGGCTCAGCCCTCCATCTTGATGGCCTTGGCGCGCTTGCGCATCCAGGCATTGGCGACGACGGCGAAGATGGTCAGGAAGCCGATGGCGAATTTGAACCAGTTGGCGTCGACATGGCTGAGCACAAGGCCGTTGTCGATGACCCGGATGAGCGTCGTGCCGATGATGCCGCCCATGACGGTGCCGATGCCGCCGGCGAGCGAGGCGCCGCCGATGACGGCGGATGCCACCGCCTGCAGCTCCATGCCCTCGCCGATCGAAGGCAGCGGCGACCCCAGCCGCAGCACCTGCAGCATGCCGGCGAAACCCGAGAGCACCGAGCACAGCATGAAGCAGACGATTTTGACCCTGGCGGTCGGGATGCCCATCGCGGCGGCGGCCGGCAGGAAGCCGCCGGTAGCCTTGATCCAGTTGCCGAAATTGGTGCGCGACAGCATCAGCGAGGTCAGCACCGCGACCGCGACGAACCACAGAAACGACATGCGGAACATGTTGCCCGGCCCGACGAAGGAAGTGAACAGCCAAGTCGGCAGGTCGGCGGGCAGCAGCGGCGGGAAGCCGCCGGACACGACGACGGTGAGCGAGCGCGCCATGAAGAGCATGCCGAGCGTGGTGATGAAGCTCGGGATGGCGAAGCGGATGGTGACGTAACCGTTGATGAAGCCGATGGCCGCCGAGACGAGCAGCCCGGCGAGCAGCGCCAGCGGGAACGGCCAGCCCTGCACCATCAGCACCGCCATCGTCATCGGCATCAGCGCGAAGACCGAACCGACCGACAGGTCGAACTCGCCGCTGATCATCAGGATGGTAACGCCGATGGCGACGAGGCCGGCCTCCGGCAGGATGCCGAGGATGCCGCGCAGATTGTCCTGGTTCAGGAACACGCCGTGGGAGCGGACCTGGAACAGGACGATGAGCAGCACCAGGAGGATCAGCCCGGCCAGTTCCGGCTTCTCGAGATAGGTCTTGAACAGGCGCTTCAATGAAAGGCTCCGGTGCGGTGATTGTGAAAGGTACTGTGGCGCCGCGTTCCTTCACACCCCCCTCTGTCCTGCCGGACGGTCCGGCAGGACAGAGGGGGGTGATGTCCCGCCAGCATTTCGGTGACGGGCGTCTCGGCCAATCTCAAAGGCATGCGACCTCAGCGCATGCCCTGCGCGGACAGCGCCATGATCGCATCGGCGTCCTTCTGGCGCACGATGCCCTGCCCCGTGTCGATGTCGGAAGGCGCAAGACCGAGCTTCTTGTTGAGATAGACTTCCATCACCGGCATGAAGCCCTGCATGTAGGGCTGCTGGTCGACCAGCGCCTGGACATAGCCCTTCTGCATCTGCTGCAGCACTTCCGGCACGAGATCGAAGCCGCCGAGCAGGACCTTGCCGGGCGCGACCCCGCGATCGGCCAGCACGCGCGCCACGCCGGCGCACCAGAAGCCGGTGTCGAAATAGGCGGTGGTGTCGGGATGCGCGTTGAGATAGGCGCCGACGCGGTCGGAAGTGATGGCGAGGTCGGTGCCGCTGTCGAGACGCTCCCACGAAACGTCGCGGTCCTTATGAGCGGCCTTGTACTCCTCGAGGAACTGCATGACGCCGGCGCCGCGGGTTTCCGACCAGTTCTGGCCCGGCGCCGAAATGCCGACCAGCACCTTGATCGGACCATCCTTCGGAAAGTTCTCGGAAATCGCCTTGGCGAGCGAGTAGCCGGCTGGCTTGAAGCCCTGGCCGATGAAGGCCTGGCGCGCATTGCCCTTGGCGCCTTCGGTGTCGTCGACATTGACGGCGATCACCACCACGCCGGCGTCGCGGGCCTCCTTGATGACATCGTCGAAGGCATGGTCGTCGACGATGGAGGTGAGCAGCGCGTCGGGCTTGGCGGCAAGGGCCGCGCGCATGTTCGCGACCTGCTGCTCGATCGATCCCTCGGTCTGGGTGAAGACCATGTTGCAGTTGGCCTCGACCTTGGCGCAGCCATCATCGAAACCTTTCTTCACCGCCTGCCAGAATGTGTTGGAGGCCGACGAATGATGGGTGAAGACGATGTTGAGCCCGTCGGCTTTGGCGGCCGATTGCCCGCCGATGAGGGCGGCGCCGAGCAGAAGCATTGCTGTCAGTTTTCTCATGTTTGTTCCTCCCTATGGATCCTAGATGTGCGTCTTGGGCTAAATGTCCGTCTGGCTGCTGACGCGGCGGTGGACGGTGTAGGCCTTGCCAAGATCGGGACTGAGCGCCAGCCCGAGCCCAGGCCCCGGCGGCACGGTGATCATGCCGTCTTTCACCTCGGGCAGCGCCGTCACCAAGTCGCGGTACCAGGTGCGGTAGAAGGCGCGCACGCTTTCCTGGACGAGCGCGTTGGGCGCGTTGAGCGACAAATGGGTGGACGCTGCGAGCACGACCGGACCGGTGCAGTCGTGCGGCGCCACCGGCAGCCGCCAAGCCTCGGCCATCGAAGCGATCTTGCGCGCCTCCGACAGACCGCCGCACCAGGAGATGTCGAGCATGACGATCCCGGCCGCTCCGGTCTCCAGAAGATCGCGGAAAGCCCAGCGGCTGCCCAGCGTCTCGGAGGCCGAGATCGGCGCCGGACTGGCGGCGGCGTAACGCCTCAAATCGCCGAGGCTGTCCATGCGGATCGGGTCTTCGTGCCAATAGGTGGCGTAGGGCCTGAGCGCCTCGGCAATTCTCATCGCCGGCAGGAGCTGC
>NZ_RZSV01000057.1:0-28982 GCF_004023205.1 Mesorhizobium sp. M1A.F.Ca.IN.020.03.2.1
GCGTCGCTTTTCGATTGCGGCCTCTACAATCCCGAAACCAAGAGCGCCGACGTGCGGCGCTGGCTCGGAGAGGAGGCGGCGCATGATCATCATCACCACGACGATGGTCATGATCACGCCTCCCATCATCACGACCACCGCCACGACGGCCGCGTGCGCTCCCACTCGCTCGTCCATGACGGGCCGGTGCCGTTCTCGGCGATCGAGATGTTCCTCGATTTGTTGCGCTCGACGCATGGCGAGAAACTGCTGCGCATGAAGGGCGTCATCGAACTTCAGGAGGATCCGTCACGGCCGCTGGTGATCCACGGCGTGCAGAAGATCCTGCATCCGCCGGCCAGGCTGCCGTCATGGCCGGACGGACGGCGCGGCACGCGGCTGGTGCTGATCACGCTCGACATGCCGGAAGATTATGTCCAGCGGCTGTTTTCCGCCTTCACCAACAAGCCGTCGATCGACACGCCCGACCGGGCGGCGCTCGAGGCCAATCCGCTGGCGATCGCCGGGCTGTAGCTGCAGAGGTCCGATTGGCCTATGCCGCGCCGCCGCGCTCGACCAGGAAGCGATGGCCGCCGTCGACCGCCGCCGTCTCGATCAGCTGATGGCCGGCATCGGCGCAGAAGGCCGGAATGTCGATCACGGCCAGCGGGTCGGTGGTTTCCAGCCACAGACGGCTGCCAGGCCGCATCGCGGCCAGACGCTTGCGCGCCTTCAGCACCGGCAGCGGGCAGTTCAGCCCCTTCAGATCGTAGGTAGCGGCGGACCAGGCCAAGATCGAGAAATCTCAGCCGCCGAACATGCCGAGCAGTTTCTTCTTCAGCTTCGAGACCGTGCCTTCGTCGGCACTTGCCGCCTGCTGCGTTTCCGGCACCGGTTGCGCGGAAGCCGCCTCGACGCCCGCGGTGACCACCGGCTGCTGAGCCGCCTGCTTGGCGGCTTCCTTTTCGGCCAGAGCCTGCGCCTTGGCGGCCGCCTTTTCAGCCTGCGCTTGCGCCTTCGCGGCCTTGGCCGCCTCGATCGCCGCAAGCCGCTGCTCCTCGGCCTTGCGCTTGGCCTCCTTCTCCGCGTCGAGCGCGGCCATCTTGCGGCCGAGCGGGGAATCGATGCGGCCCATCCGCGTCGTCTCGGTTACCGAGCCGTCCGCATTCATCGACGGCGGGTCGATCGGCACGCGCTCGCCGCGGGCGCGGCGCTTGGACCAGTCGGAAACGATGCTAGCTTCCTTGATGCCGGCGATGGCCGGCTTAGGCGGTAGTATGCTTCCCTTGACCGCGGCGTTGAAGGCGGCGTCGTAGCGCTTTTCGTAGTCGGCGTAGGCCGTTTTCAACGAATCAGGCTGTGTCATTGCCGGGCAGGGGCCTGTCGGGTCGAAAGTGGCGCCTTCGGGCGCTGCCTGATTGAAGACGTAGCGCTTCTCGCAGACGTCGACTTTCGGCGGCACCTTGGTGATCTCGAAATTGTCGTAGCCGACCTTCAGCATCTTCCAGAACTCGTAGTTCGGGTCGTTGCGGTAGCGCGCCATGTTGGCGGCGGTCATGCGGAACGGGAAGGCCTGGATCTGGAACTCGGTCTGGCCGCCCTGGAAGGCATCGCGGCCGAAAGCATAGATCTGCTCGATCTGGGCATCGGTCATCGAATAGCAGCCGGACGAGGAGCAGGCGCCGTGCACCATCAGATTGGAGCCGGTGCGGCCGTTGGCCCTGTCATAGGCGTTGGGATAGCCGATGTTGAAGGACAGATGGTAGTTCGAGCGCGGGTTCATCTGCGACGGACGCACCGTGTAGAAGCCTTCCGGCGCCTGGCGGTCGCCCTCGGTGTATTTGGGGCCGAGCTTGCCCGACCATTTGCAGATGTCGTAGGTGGCGACGAGATCGTAGCGGCCGTTGGTCTTGGCCTTCCAGATCTCCAGCTTGCCTTCTTCCTTGAAGATGCGCGCCATCACCGAGGAGGTGCGCACCATGCCCTTGGCCTTCATGTCGGCGAGGATCTTATCCGGCAGGGGCTTGTTGGCCTCCGGCGCAAAATCCTTCATCGACGAATCATTGCAGCCGGCGATGCCTATCGCGGCGACAAGGACTCCGGTGCGGGCAAGCTTGGCAAACATCGATACGGCTTTGTCTTTTCTCTCAGGCCAACGGCCTCGGCATGGCCGGCCCGCAGGCTCAACACCAATGGACCGTAAGCCCGTTAACCTTGAAAATTCCTTACCGCAAGCAATAGCCAACCCCTCGCGGATATTTTCATTGAGCCGAATGCGGCGGCATTTTTGTGGCGAAATTGTTAATCGCCGCCATAGTTGCGGCGAACGGCCGAATTAAACGGGTGGCGCTGGGGCAGACTCACGTGCTTTGTTTTCATGCATGTCGTTTTCGCAAAACCACTGCACAGTTTTGCGCGACATGCATTAAAGGCTGCGGCCCATCGCTAAATATTTCTCGCGGCGCTGCTCGCGGAAATCGGTGTTGGCGCCGGCAAAGTCCTTCATCGTCTTGGCGATCAGATCGCCGGTGGCGGCAATCACCGTTTCCGGCGCACGCTGGGCGCCGCCCATCGGCTCGGGAACGATGGCATCGATGATCTTCATTTCGAGAAGATCCTGGGCGGTGATCTTCATGTTGGTCGCCGCGTCCTTGGAACGGGTGGTGTCGCGCCAAAGAATAGAGGCCGCGCCCTCGGGCGAGATCACCGAATAGATGGCATGCTCAAGCATGTAGACGCGGTTGGCGGTGGCGATCGCGATGGCGCCGCCGGAGCCGCCTTCGCCGATGACCACCGAGATCGACGGCACTTTGAGCGCTAGGCAGGCTGAGGTCGAGCGCGCAATGGCCTCGGCCTGACCGCGTTCCTCGGCGCCGACGCCGGGATAGGCGCCGGCGGTGTCGACCAGCGTCAAAAGCGGGATCTTGAAGCGGTCGGCAAGCTCCATCAGCCGAACCGCCTTGCGGTATCCCTCGGGCCGTACCGAACCAAAATTGTGCTTGATGCGGCTTGCCGTGTCGGAGCCCTTCTCCTGGCCGATCACCGCCACCGGCTCGCCGCGGAAACGGGCAAAACCGCCGACGATCGCCTGGTCGTCGCCGAAATTGCGGTCACCGGCCAACGGCGTGAAATCGCTGAACAAGCCCTTGATGTAGTCGAGGCAGTGCGGCCGGTCCGGATGGCGGGCCACCTGGACCTTCTGCCAAGGGGTGAGCGCCTTGTAGAGATCGCGCAGCGCATCGCGCGAACGCTTCTCCAGCCTGCCGATCTCGTCGGCGACATCGACCGCCTCGCCGTTCTCCGCGAGCTTCTTCAGCTCAAGGATCTTGAGTTCCAGATCCTGCACCGGCTTTTCGAAATCGAGGTAATTATACATGCTGGGGCGGACCGATCCGTCGGAAGGCAATGGCTGGCGGAACCCTGGAAATGCTGGCTCCGGGCGGTGGAACGTCGCCCTCACATAGCGGTATGAAGCCTAGTCGGCAAGCGGATGATGATCGTTGACCAGCCGCACCAGCCGCTCCTCCAGCACATGAGTGTAGATCTGCGTGGTGGAGATATCGGCGTGGCCAAGCAGTTGCTGCACGGCCCTGAGATCCGCACCGTTCTGCAGGAGGTGGCTGGCGAAGGCGTGGCGCAGGACATGCGGCGAGATCTTGGTCGAGGCGATGCCGGCCCGCGCCGCCAAGCCTTTGAGATCGCGTGCGAAAACCTGCCGGGAGAGATGACCGCTGTCGGAAGAGGCTGGGAACAGGAACGGGCTGTCGGCATAGGCCGGCACCTCCGCCCTGGCGGCAAGCCACGCCCGCATCGCGGCGCGCGCCTTGGCCGACAGCGGCACCATGCGCTCCTTGTCGCCCTTGCCGCGCACCATGAAGAAACGGTCGTCGCGCAGCGCCACCGTCACCGGCAGACCGACAAGCTCGGAAACGCGCAGGCCCGTGGCATAGAGCACCTCGACCAGCGCGTGCAGGCGCAGCGCCGCCAACCGGTCGCCGTCGGGCGCGGCCCCGCCCGCCTCCTCGGCCGCGCGGTCGACCAGGCGGCCCGTCTCAGCCTCGGTCATGGTCTTCGGCAGCGGCCGGCCCTTCTTCGGGCTGTCCAGCGTGCCGGTCGGGTCGTCGCCGCGCAGGCCCTCGGCATAGAGGAATTTGAAGAATTGGCGGATCGCCGACAATTTGCGCGCCTGCGAGGTCGGCGCAAAGCCACGCGCCGCGATGTCGTCGAGATAGGCGCGGATGTCGGCAGCTGCCGCTCCGGCCAGCCCGCCACCGATAGCTTCGGAGGCGTCTTCGAGGTCGCGGCGGTAGGAGGAAAGCGTGTTCTCGGCCGCACCCCGCTCGGCGCTCATCATCTCCAGAAAGGCTTCGATGCGGGCCGCGCTGTTCATTTGGCCGGGTCAGTTCTTCTTCGGATTGAGCTTTTCCGCGGGAATGCGCACGCTCATTTCGGCCTTTTTCGGCTCCACGAACATCGCCAGCGCGAACATCGCGCCATAAGCGACGCCTGCAAGAACCGCCAGCGTCACGACAAAGCGAAACAATGTCGGCATTCAGTCTTCGCCCGTCTTCTTGTTCTGCGATTCCAAACCCTGTGCCCTTATGGGACGCCATTCCGGCCAATTCAAGGACGAAGGGCTGGGGCAGAGGATTTGTCGAGGAAGCTTCTCGACGGAAGAGGGGCGATCTGGCCCGCCTGCGGCGGCCTGCTTGACGCAAACGGGCTTTTGATGTCGATACGGCGCAAAGAGGGTTCCGCATGAACGCGCTGCCAGCAAATCCGCCGGACGAAGGCCGTGTCGCGCTGCTCGAGCGGCTCGGCAGCCGCTCGATCGTCTTCGTCGGCCTGATGGGCGCCGGCAAGACCGCAATCGGCCGCAAGGTGGCGACAATGCTTTCCCTGCCCTTCATCGACAGCGACCAGGAGATCGAGAGCGTATCGCGCATGACCGTGCCGGAGCTGTTCGACCGTTATGGCGAACCTGAGTTCCGGGCGCTGGAGCAGCGGGTCATCTTGCGTCTGCTCGAAAACGGCCCGCAGGTGCTTTCCACCGGCGGCGGCGCCTTCATGAACGCGCAGACGCGCGAGGCGATCGAGGCGCATGGCGTCTCGGTCTGGCTGAAGGCCGATCTCGATCTCCTGATGGAGCGGGTTTCGAAGAAGCAGAACCGGCCGCTGTTGAAGAATCCAGATCCGCGCGGCGTGCTGGAGAAGCTGATGGGCGAGCGCTACCCGGTCTATGCCACCGCCGACCTCACGGTTTCGACCCGCGACGACCGCAAGGAAGTCATCGCCAGCGAGGTGGTATGCGCGCTTTGCGCTTACCTTGGGATCGCGCCAATCGCCACCAGCGACGACGAGGTGGAGCCTTGAGCCATAGCGAACCGGTGAAGGTCGAGGTCGGACTCGGCGACCGTGCCTATGACATACTTATCGGGCCCGGCCTGCTTTCCGGCTCAGGAACCGAAATCGCAGGCCGCCTTCCCGGCACGCGTGCGGCCATCGTCACCGACGAGAACGTCGCCGCAGCGCATCTCGAAACGCTGCAGGCCGGCCGGCAGGGTGATGACGGCCGGTGAAAAGACCAAGAGCTTCACCCACCTCGAAGAGGTCGTCGACGGCGTGCTCGCCGCCAAGCTCGAACGGCGCGATGTCGTCGTGGCACTTGGCGGCGGCGTCATCGGCGACCTTGCCGGCTTCGCCGCCGGCATCGTGCGGCGCGGGATGAACTTCGTGCAGGTGCCGACATCGCTGCTGGCGCAGGTCGATTCTTCCGTCGGCGGCAAGACCGGCATCAACAGCGCGCGCGGCAAGAACCTTGTCGGGGTCTTCAACCAGCCAAAACTGGTGCTTGCCGATACCGGCGTGCTCGACACTTTGCCGATCCGCGAATTCCGCGCTGGCTATGCCGAGCTCGCCAAATACGGGCTGATCGACCGTCCCGGCTTCTTCGCCTGGCTGGAGGAGAACTGGCAAAAGGTGTTCGCCGGCGGCCCGGAACGGACCGAAGCCATCGCCGAGGCTTGCCGCGCCAAGGCCGATGTGGTCGCCCGCGACGAGTTCGAGACCGGCGACCGCGCGCTGCTCAATCTCGGCCACACATTCGGCCATGCGCTCGAAGCCGCCACGAATTATGACGGTGCCCGTCTCGTCCATGGGGAGGGGGTCGCCATCGGCATGGCGCTGGCGCACCGCTTCTCGGCGCGTCTCAATCTAGCGAGCCCGGACGACGCGGAGCGCGTCGAGGCGCACCTTCGCGCCGTCGGCCTGCCCTGGCGGATGGCCGACATAGCGGGCCAACTGCCGGATGCCGAGACGCTGCTTGGCTTCATCACCCAGGACAAGAAGGTGTCGCGCGGCGCGCTTACCTTCATCCTGACGCGCGGCGTCGGCCAGGCCTTTATCGCCAAGGACGTGCCGCCCTCCGAAGTGCTGTCCTTCCTCAAGGCGAGCCATCCCGGATGATCGACTTCGGCTGGATCGCCGCAGCCGTCCTTGCCGCCGTGATCGTGCTGGCGTTTCTCTTGCGCACGCGGCTCTTCGCGGCGCTCGGCTACAGTCTGCGGCCGATCGAACCGACGGAGCCCGAGCAGGATGAGCCGGACGAGAACGGCGACGAGACCCGCCGCAGCGGGCAGGCGCGCGAGGATCGCAACCGGCTGGGCGCGCTTTTCGAACTCGAGGAGCTCGAGGTTTCGGACGTGATGGTCCACCGCACCAACATGCGCTCGGTCAACGCCGACGATCCGCCGGAAATGGTGGTGCGCGAGATTCTGCAGAGCCCGCATACCCGCATGCCGCTCTGGAAAGGCTCGCTCGACAACATCGTCGGCGTGCTGCATGCCAAGGATCTGCTGCGGGCGCTCAACGAGGTGGGCAACGACTTTTCCAAGATCGACGTGACAAAGATCGCCTCGAAGCCATGGTTCGTGCCCGACACCACCACCTTGCAGGATCAGCTCAACGCCTTCCTGCGGCGCAAGGCGCATTTCGCCATCGTCGTCGACGAGTATGGCGAGATGGAAGGGCTGGTGACGCTGGAAGACATCATCGAGGAGATCGTCGGCGAGATCGCGGACGAGCACGATGTCGACATGCAAGGCGTCAAGCAGGAGGCCGACGGCTCGGTCGTCGTCGACGGCACGGTGGCGATTCGCGACCTCAATCGGGCGCTCGACTGGGATCTGCCGGATGAGGAGGCGACGACGATCGCCGGTCTGGTCATTCATGAGACGCAGACGATCCCAGACGAGAAGCAGGCCTTCACCTTTCACGGCAAGCGTTTCGTGGTGATGAAGCGCGACAAGAACCGCATAGCAAGGTTGAGGATCCGGCCCGCTGGCGAGGGTTAGGGTGTGCCGAGGTCAGACCCGCCTGCAGACGGCGGCTTCCTGCGTCTCGGAGGTCAAAGTTCCTTCGTCGAGCGCTCGCTGAGCACGGCGCCGGTTTCGGCATCCATTGCCGCCAGGCTAACGTCATAACCCCATAGGCTCCGGATGTGGCGCAAGGTCGCGTCGCGGCTTTCGTCCTCTAGCTGGATGCCGTCCTTGACCTTGTGCTGCAGCCGCAAATGCCGGTCTCCCAGAAGATCCACGTCGACCACCTGGATGTCGGGCCGGCTCGCCCCTACATCGTAGCTTCGGGCCAGCGCGGACCGTATCTTGCTGTAGCCGCGCTCATTATGGATCGAGGCGACCTCGTAATGCGGCTCGTCGGCGCCGTCGGCCAGCACGAAGAGCCGCCATTTCCGGATCAGAGCGGGGCTCAGATACTGGCGGATGAAGGATTCGTCACGGTGGTTGGCCCAGGCGTCGAGCAAGGTGTCGCGCCAGTCGCCGCGGCCGGCGATGTCCGGAAACCAGTCGCGATCCTCTGCGGTCGGCTCGGTCGAGATGCGCTGGATGTCCTGCATCATGCCGAGGCCCAGCGCATAGGGATTGATCCCGGAATAACGCGGATCGTCATAGGCCGGCTGGAAAACCACGTTCGAATGGTTTCGCAAGATCTCGAGCATGGCGCCTTCGCTAATGCGGCCGCGATCGAAAAGCATGTTCATCAGGGTGTAGTGGACGAAAGTGGCGCAGCCTTCGTTCATCACCTGGGTTTGCCGCTGCGGGTAAAAATATTGCGCGATCACACGCACGATCCTGATGATCTCGCGCTGCCAGGGCTCAAGCACCAGGCTGTTCTTCTCGAGGAAGTAGAGCAGGTTCTCCTCGGGTAGATTGAGCGATTTCTTCCGCTCGGCCAAGCTTTCGTCCCCTGCCTCCGGCTTGTTCTTGTCCTGCGCGGTCGGCAGCGTGCGCCACAAATCATTGTAGGAACGCTCCTCATATTCGAGGCGCTCGCGAAGGCCTTCGCGCTGCTGTTCCGACGACAGCTTCGGCGGCCGATGGTAGCGGAACACGCCTTGCTCCATCAGCGCGTGGGCGGCATCGAGCACCGCCTCGACGGCCTGCAGTCCGTGCCGTTCCTCGCATCGGGCGATGTAGCCCTTGGCGAAGTCCAGATAGCTCAGGATGCCTCCGGCGTCCGTCCATTGCCGGAAGAGATGATTGTTTTTGAAGAAATGGTTGTGGCCAAGCGCGGCATGGGCGGTCACCAGGGCCTGCAAGGCCATGGTGTTTTCTTCCATGAGGTAGACGATGCAAGGGTTGGAGTTGATGACCAGTTCATAGGCCAGACCGCGCGCGCCCTTGCGGTAGAGAAGCTCGTTGTAGAGGAAATGCTTGCCGAACGACCAATGCCGATACATCAGCGGCATGCCGACCGAGGAATAGGCGTCGAGCATCTGCTCGGAGGAAATGACCTCCATCTGCACCGGATAGATGTCGAGGTGAAGCTCTTCGATCCCGATCGCCTCGATCTCGTCGTAGACCCGAGACAGTTTCGCAAAATCCCAGTCCGACCCGGAAAATAACAGTTCGGATTTGCGCGCCTGATTGACCATCGGCCTATGTCCCATCCGCTCGCGTTCTCACGCGCTCTTGCGCAGACTAGGCTGCCTTGCGAAGAGCTCGCGAAAGACCGGATAGATATCGGCGGGAGCCGCGATGCGCCTCATCTGGAAATTCGGCCACTTTCCGTCGACCGCGTTGTAGGCGCGCCAGAGCGACGTTCCGTTCTCGGTGGAGCCGAAAATGTGGCTTTCGCGTTCGTCGATGATTTCCACATAGGCGAAATACTGGCACAGGCGCATGAGCTTGCGGTCGAGAAGTTCTATGCAGCGCTCGGAATCGGTGGCGAAGTTGTCGCCGTCGGAAGCCTGAGCGGCATAGATATTCCATTCCGCGACCGGATAGCGCTGCTCTATGATGCGGTGCATTTCCTCGAGCGCCGTCGAGACGACGGTACCGCCGCTCTCGGTGTGGTAGAAGAAGGTGTGCTCATCCACCTCCTTGGCCTCATGGGTGTGGCGGATGAAAACGATGTCCGTCCTTTCGTAGCGCCGCGTCAGGAACAGATGCAGCAGCACGAAAAACCGTTTGGCCAGATCCTTCTCGCGCTCTCCCATCGATCCCGACACGTCCATCAGGCAAAACATGACGGCGCTGGCATTCGGCACCGGTTGGGGGTCGAAGCGGTTGAACCGAATGTCGACCGGATCGACATAGGCGATCCGCCTGCGCCGGCGTTCAAGCCGATCAACTTCCTCGCGCAGAGCAGCGATGCGTTCGCGCGTTGCCTCGGTTGGCGGCTTCGCTTCCAACTCGGCGATCTGCGTTGAGATGGCGTCCAGCTCCGCCTGCTTGGGACGCCTGAGCGCGATGCGGCGGCCGTGGCTGTTTCGCATGGTGCGTCCGACATTGACGTTGGTCGGCGCCCCGCTTGCCGTGAAGCCCGCCCGTCTTGGCTTGAAGCTCAGTATCTGCTTGAGATTGAGCTTGACCAGATCGGGCAGTTCGAGATCTTCGAAGAAGAGGTCGAGCACTTCCTCGCGCGACAGCACGAAGCGAAAGTCGTCCTCGGATTGCTTGGTTCCCGGCGCCGAAGAGCCAGTGCCGCCGCCGCCAGGCTTGGGTATCAGATCACCGGGACTGAACGATTTGTTGCCGGGCAGTATGTACTGGCGCTGCCCACTATCCCTGGCGTCGCTGAAGGTCGGTTCGCTGGTGCCTTTGCGGGGCATCGGCACGGCATGCTCGCGGTCGACCTCGGCGATGCGGCCTGTCCGGACATGGTCGCGGATGCTGCGCTTGAGCTCTTCCCGGGCGCGCTTGAGGAAGCGCTGGCGATTGCTCAGGCTCTTGTCCTTCGGATTCAGGCGGCGGTCGATGAAGATCGGCATGCGAACCCTTCGGGCTTTGCTCAGCCAGCCTTGTTCACGCGCATGTACCAGTCGACCAGCCGGCGCACCTGCCGCTGAGTGTAGCCGCGCTCCACCATCCGCTGCACGAATTCGTTGTGCCGCTTCTCGGTGACGCTGTCCTGCTTGGAGCCGAAGCTGATCACCGGCAACAAATCCTCGACCTGACCGAACATGCGCTTCTCGATCACTTCGCGAAGCTTTTCATAGCTCGTCCAGGACGGATTGCGGCCATGGTTGCGCGCCCGGGCGCGCAAGGTGAACTTGACCACCTCGTTGCGGAAATCCTTGGGATTGGCGATGCCGGCCGGCTTTTCAACCTGCGACAGTTCCTTGTCCAGGACCTCGCGATTGAGGATCTGGCCGGTATCGGGATCCTTGTAGTCCTGATCCTCGATCCAGGCATCGGCATAGGCGATGTAGCGGTCGAAAAGGTTCTGGCCGTACTCGCTGTACGATTCCAGGTAAGCCTTCTGGATCTCGTGGCCGATGAACTCGGCGTAGCGCGCTGCAAGTTCCGATTTGATGAACTCGAGGTACGCGGCTTCGGTTTCCTTCGGGAATTGCTCGCGTTTGATCGCCTCCTCGAGGATGTACATCAAGTGCACGGGATCGGCTGCGACCTCCTTGGTGTCGTAGTTGAAAGTCTGCGACAGAATCTTGAAGGCGAAGCGCGTGCTGACCCCGGTCATGCCTTCGTCGACGCCGGCGGCATCGCGATATTCCTGGACCGACTTCGCCTTCGGGTCGATCTCCTTGAGGTTCTCGCCGTCATAGGCGCGCATCTTGGTGTAGAGCGGCGAGTTCTCGTGCTCGGCAAGCCGGGTCGAGACGGTGAAACGGCTGAGGATGTCCAGCACTTCTGGCGCGCAGGGACTGTTCGCCAGATCGCTCTCGCGCAGAAGTTTCTCGTAAATCTGCCTCTCTTCGGTGATGCGAAGGCAGTACG
Source organism: Mesorhizobium sp. M1A.F.Ca.IN.020.03.2.1 (assembly GCF_004023205.1). NCBI lineage: Bacteria > Pseudomonadati > Pseudomonadota > Alphaproteobacteria > Hyphomicrobiales > Phyllobacteriaceae > Mesorhizobium > Mesorhizobium sp. M1A.F.Ca.IN.020.03.2.1. The sequence goes on from NZ_RZSV01000057.1 coordinate 11,235, forward strand.
GAACCTTGACCACGAGGATGCGGTCGAGGAAGGCCTCATTGTTCTTGTTGTTCTTGAATTGCTGCCATTCCGATTCGTTGGAATGGGCAACGACGATGCCCTGATAGGGGAAGGAGCCGAAATTCTCGGTGCCGTTGTAGCTGCCTTCCTGGGTTGCCGTCAGCAACGGGTGCAGGACCTTGATTGGCGCCTTGAACATCTCGACGAACTCGAGCAGGCCCTGCGTCGTCCGGTTCAAGCCGCCGCTGTAGGAGTAGGCATCCGGATCGGATTGGCTGAAATGTTCCAACTGCCTGATGTCGACCTTGCCGACCAGAGCCGAGACATCCTGGTTGTTCTCGTCGCCGGGCTCGGTCTTGGCGATGGCGATCTGACGCAGACGCGATGGCGACAGCTTGACCACGCTGAATTTGGAAATGTCGCCGGACAGTTCGTCGAGCCGTTTGGCCGCCCAAGGCGAGATGAGCCCATTCAGGCGGCGGCGGGCTATCCCGTATTTGTCTTCCAGCAGATCGCCCATCCGATCGGGATGGAAAAGGCCAAGCGGCGATTCGAATATAGGGCTGATCTGGTTGCCAACCTTTAGCGTGTAGATCGGGCGCTGTTCCATAAGCTTCTTCAGCCGTTCGGCAAGCGAGGACTTGCCGCCGCCGACCGGCCCGAGCAGGTAAAGGATCTGCTTGCGCTCCTCGAGACCCTGCGAGGCATAACGGAAATATCCGGCGATGCGCTCGATCGTATCCTCCATTCCGTAGAAATCGGAGAAGGAGGGGTACACCTTGATGGTCCGGTTCGAGAAGATGCGCCCGAGCCGCTCATCCTTGCTGGTGTCGACCAGATTGGGCTCGCCGATGGCCTCGACCATTCGTTCGGGCGCCGAGGCATACATGGATTTGTCTTCGCGGCAGCCAAGCAGATACTGCTGGAGGCTCATCTCTTCCTGGGCCGCGTTGGAATATATCTCCGAAAACAGATCGAAGACGTCGGATTGGTTCTCTCGCATGATATTCTGCCCTCAGAGCCGCTCTGGTTGCCAGTCGGCCAGTCGGCTCGTCTCGTATTCAACTGCCGGAAAGCATTGTGGTTCCCTCATATGAGAGAGAGCGCCTGCAATCGGGCATTGACGACTCACAGCACCCGATGCGGACGGAATGCTCACCCATGATGATTAGGTGGTGATGGCCGGGAGAGCTTCAAGGAAAATCTTAGGTTTTCCACTCACATGTCGTGGTCGGGAACGTAGAGGCAGAAGGAATGCTGAGAATTCGCGTCGCCTCCGGGCTTACACTCGTGAAAGAACTCGTCACGCGAACGCCTGATCCGACGATCGGAGTAGGGAATGAGCTCTCCGGTGGAGAGCTGGTACCCATATTTCGTTTCCTTCACGTCGGCCGCGGGTGCTTGGTAGCAGTCCATTCCCGAGCAGCATGAGCTGTCATACTGCCAGCCCGTGGGCGCCTGATGCGCAGCCGCCGGAGCCGAAAGGAATAGCGCCAGCGCAATTGCCGGAAACAGGCGCAGAGGTTCCGAACGGCTTGTGCGCCGATTGGGCGGCGCGGATGGAGGTCGATACGTCTTCCTCATTGGTGGTCACCGTTCGGAAGCGTCGGCCGAGGGCATCGGTCCTTCGGTCCGACTAGCAATCCGCCCAGCATGGACGAGGCCAGGGCCGGGCCTGCATCAAACCGCCAGATCAGGCAAATGTTCCATGGTGCTTCCCCGGGCGGCGGAGCGCGCCGGCCATGCAACCGCGGCCCACGATCGCGCGGCCCGGCTACGGGCAGGGGAACCAAAGTCGCCCTATTCGACGGCGGCGCCTATTGGCATATGGCGATTCAACCACCGCTTCGGGGAGAACGGCGATGCGCTGACTGCCGCCGTCATGGCTTTCCTGAAGGCGAGGGTCGCCTGAACGCGCCGGCACTCCTGAAACTGGATCACTTCAAAGTCGTTGACCGGACATTGCGGCATGAACACTTGTCGGCTCAATTGTCCGGGGACAATCGGACGAGAGGGAACGCGATGAATGGCGCCGATGTGCTTTGCGATGTGCTGCTGGCGAATGGCGTGAATGTCTGCTTTGCCAATCCCGGTACCTCGGAAATGCACTTCGTCGCCGCGCTCGACCGCAAGCCGGAGATGCGCTGCGTGCTCGGTCTTGCCGAGGGTGTGGTGACGGGTGCCGCCGACGGCTACGCCAGGATGACCGACCGCCCGGCCGCGACGCTGCTCCACACCGGCCCCGGATTGGCCAATGGCCTGGCCAACATCCACAATGCCCGGCGCGCCCGCGTGCCGATGATCAACATCGTTGGCGACCATGCCTCCTATCACCTGCCGCTCGACGCGCCGCTCACCAGCGACATTGAAGGTCTCGCCGCGCCGATGTCGAACTGGGTCCGCCGCATCGCCGGTCCGGCCGACGTCGCGCCGGCCGCGCAGGCGGCTTTTCGCGCTTCGCTGACGCCTCCCGGCATCGCTACGCTGATCCTGCCGGCGGATGCGGCGTGGGGAGAGGCCAGTCCGCTCCTGTCGGCCAAGGTAGAGCTTGCGGCGCCGCCTTCGGTCGATGCAGCTATCGTGCGCAAGATTGCCGGAGCCATTCGCGTCGCGCCCGGTCGCGTCGGCATGATCCTGCGTGGGCCGGCCGCGCGTGAGGATGCCTTGGAAATCGCCGGACAGATATCGGCGGTTTCGGATGTCCGGCTGTTCAGCGACGTTCTGATCGCCCGGATGCAGCGCGGCCGGGGCCGCGTTGCGCCTACCCGCGTTCCATATCCGATCGACTCCGCGCGCACCCTCCTTGCCGACATCGATCTCCTGATCCTCGTCGGAGCCAGTGAACCGGTGGCGTTCTTTGCCTATCCCGGAAAGCCGGGCCGGCTTGTGAGCGAAGACTGTGAAGTGATGTCGTTGGCCGAGCATGGCGAGAATTTGAAGGCGGCACTCGCTGCGCTTCGCGACGAACTGGGCATCAAACCGTCGCAGCCGGTGCCCGTCGCCACGGCCTTTCCCAATGAGCCGGCCCCGCGCGGCAAGCTGACGGACGACGCGGTTGCACTTTCGGTAGCCCGGAAGCTGCCGGAGAATGCGATCGTCTGCGACGAGGCCGTCACCTCGGCGCGGCGCTATTTTGCGCTCTCGGCCTTTGCCGCCCCGCACGATTACATGATGGGCACAGGCGGATCGATCGGCGGCGGCATTCCAATGGCGACTGGCGCGGCCATCGCCTGTCCTGGCCGCAAGGTGCTGAATCTGGAGGCGGACGGCAGCGGCATGTACACGGTGCAGGGTTTATGGACCCAGTCGCGGGAAAAGCTCGACGTGGTGACGATCGTCTTTTCCAACCGGACCTACGCCATCCTGCACGGCGAGATGCGCAATGTCGGGGTGAACGCGATCGGCGAGAATGCCAGGCGAATGCTCGACCTTGATCAGCCGGCTCTGGACTGGGTTTCGCTGGCAGCCGGCATGGGGGTGGAAGCAGCCCGCGCCGACACATGCGAGCGCTTCGACTCGCTGCTCGACAGCGCGCTGTCGCGTCCGGGGCCGTTCCTCATCGAAGCGGTGATCTGAGCGGCCCCCGGCCCGCCGAGCTTACCAGCGTGTCTTCTCACCAGGTGCTGCAGGCTCAATCGCCAGCGCGTGCACGCCGGCCTTCAATTCGTCGGCAAGGAGGCGATTGACGGCGCGGTGGCGCTCGATGCGGTTCATCCCGGCAAAATTCTGCGAGACGATACGGACGCGGAAATGGGTCTCGCCGGTGCCGTCGAAGACGGCCTCGTGGCCGTGCTCGACGTGGTGATGGCCGGCGTGAAGATGGCTTTCGTTGATGACGGTGAGCCTTTCCGGCGAAAATGCCGCCTTCAGCTTGTTTTCCATCGTCGACTGTATGGACATCGGGGCTTCCCTTCACCACATCTGCGGTACCGCCGCAAAATCTGTGCTTTCGACCGCTTTAGGCCGCGATTCAGCGGTTAGGGCGATCATCGGCGAAATGTCAATTCTTGTTTCGCGGTAGCGAACAGCCCATAAATGGGTGAGGATGAAACCGTATCCCAAATATTTCGAGAAGATTCGCATCCGGCCGGAAAAGGACGCGGAGCTGAAGTCGCGCGCGCCGATCTGCCAGTGGGACGGTTGCAGCGAGGCCGGTACGCATCGCGCGCCGGTCGGGCGCCTGAAGGAGGGCGAGTATTTCCGCTTCTGCTTTGAGCATGTGCGCGAATACAACAAGAGCTTCAACTACTTCTCGGGCGTGTCGGACAGCGAGATCGCCCGCTTCCAGAAAGAGGCGCTGACCGGACACCGGCCGACCTGGCGCATGGGCGCCAATGGCGGCGGCATGCGTTCGGCACCCGACTTCGCGCAGCAGCGCTCCGGGCGTGCAGGCTACTACAACCGCATGCGCGATCCCTTCAATCTGTTCGGCGGCGGAACGCGCGAAGTGCGCGAGCGCAAGGCAAAGCCGCTTGAGGCCAAGGCGCTGGAAACGCTTGGCCTTGATACAAAGGCGACTGGCAAGGATATCAAGGCGCGCTATAAGGAACTCGTGAAGCGCCACCATCCGGATGCGAATGGCGGCGACAGAGGTTCGGAAGACCGGTTCCGCGATGTGCTGCAGGCCTATCGCGTGCTCAAGCAAGCAGGATTGTGCTGAGCGACCCTACGGTCCATGTCGTTTTCCAACTTTCATAAGGTTGGAAAAGGCTCTAAGACCGCCCCCGAACAAAATCGATTGCCGGCGAAACGCGGCGTTTCGCCCGTGGAGACGTTGATAGAGATGAACAAGGTCGATCGCGACATCGCCAACCTGCCCGATACGACGGTGCCGGTGAAGGAGAAATTCGGCTTCGACTCCAAGATGGTGGTTCCGGCCTATTCGGCGGCGACCGAGCACGTGCCCGACATCGACCCGGACTATCTGTTCGACAAGGCAACGACCTTGGCGATCCTCGCCGGCTTCGCCTACAACCGCCGCGTCATGGTGTCGGGCTATCACGGCACCGGCAAGTCCACCCATATCGAGCAGGTCGCCGCGCGCCTGAACTGGCCCTGCGTGCGCGTCAATCTCGACAGCCATGTCAGCCGCATCGATCTCGTCGGCAAGGACGCCATCGTCGTCAAGGAAGGCCTGCAGGTCACGGAATTTCGCGACGGCATCCTGCCCTGGGCCTATCAGCACAACGTCGCGCTCTGCTTCGACGAGTACGATGCCGGACGCCCGGACGTGATGTTCGTCATCCAGCGCGTGCTGGAATCGTCGGGCCGGCTGACGCTGCTCGACCAGAGCCGCGTCATACGCCCGCATCCGGCCTTCCGGCTGTTCGCCACCGCCAACACGGTGGGTCTCGGCGACACCACCGGGCTCTATCACGGCACGCAGCAGATCAACCAGGCGCAGATGGACCGCTGGTCGATCGTCACAACGCTCAACTACCTGCCGCACGACAACGAGGTGTCGATCGTGCTGGCCAAGGCCAAGCACTATCGCGACAGCAAGGGCAAAGAGATCGTCAACAAGATGGTGCGCGTCGCCGACATGACGCGCTCGGCCTTCATCAATGGCGACCTGTCGACGGTGATGAGCCCGCGCACGGTCATCACCTGGGCCGAGAACGCCGAGATCTTCGGCGACATCGGCATGGCGTTCCGGCTCACCTTCCTCAACAAATGCGACGAGCTGGAGCGTTCGGTGGTCGCCGAATTCTACCAGCGCGCCTTCGGCGAGGATCTGCCGGAGAGCGCCGCCAACGTGGTGCTGGGGTAAGGCGCGTGCCGGAAGGCTTGGCCTTTCGGACCACAACGCGCAAGGAATGATCGATGGCGGGTCCGGGCGACAACACGCGCAACAAGCCGAAGAACGGGTCTGAAGCGGACAGCTTCAAGCGCGCCGTCACCGTCTGCATGCGCGCCGTCGCCGGCGACAAGGATCTCGAGGTCGGCTTCGCCAAGGACCGGCCGGCGCTGGCCGGCAACCGCGCCCGCCTGCCCGAACTGCCGAAAAAGGCTTCCCGGACCGACATCGCGATCACCCGCGGCATCGGCGATTCCATGGCGCTGAAGCGCGCCTGCCACGATCAGCGCATCCACAGCAAGCTGGCGCCGGAAGGCAAGCTCGCGCGGGCTATTTTCGATGCCGTCGAGCAGGCCCGCGTCGAGGCGATCGGCAGCCGCGCCATGCAGGGCGTGGCCGACAATATCGGCTCGATGCTCGAGGACAAATACGCCAGGGCAAACCTGGTCGACGTCAAGGACAAGGCCGACGCCCCGCTCGAGGAGGCGGTGGCGCTGATGGTGCGCGAAAAGCTCACCGGCCGCACCGTGCCGAAGAGCGGCGAGCGACTGGTCGATCTGTGGCGGCCCTGGGTCGAGGAAAAGGCCAGCAGCGACCTCGACGGCCTGTCGTCCAGGCTCGATGACCAGCAAGCCTTCGCCCGCATCGTGCGCGACATGCTCGTCTCCATGGAGATGGCCGAGGAACTCGGCGACGACCAGGAGACGGAAGACTCGGAGGACAACGAGGAAAACGAGCAGCAGGGCGAGGAGCAGAGCGAGGAAGGCGGCGAGGACGATTCCGGCTCCGAACAGTCGCAGTCCGAGGACGCGGAGGCTTCGGCCGACGAGGAAGAGTCGGCCGAAACGGAGGCGACCGACGCCACATCGGACGATCTTTCCGACGAGGATGATTCCGACGCCGAGACGCCAGGCGAGGCGCGCCGCAACGAAAATCCCTTCCTCAACCTGCCTAAGGAAATCGACTACAAGGTCTTCACCACCGCCTTCGACGAGACGGTCGGGGCCGAGGACCTTTGCGAGGAAGAGGAGCTCGACCGGCTCCGCGCCTTCCTCGACAAGCAGCTCGCCAATCTCTCTGGCGTCGTCGGCCGCCTGGCAAACCGGCTGCAGCGCCGCCTGATGGCGCAGCAGAACCGTTCCTGGGATTTCGACCTGGAGGAGGGCTATCTCGATCCATCCAGGCTGGTGCGCGTCGTTATCGATCCGATGCAGCCGCTGTCCTTCAAGCAGGAGCGCGACACCAAGTTCCGCGACACGGTGGTGTCGCTGGTGCTCGACAATTCGGGCTCGATGCGCGGGCGGCCGATTACGGTTGCCGCGACTTGCGCCGACATCCTGGCGCGCACTCTGGAGCGCTGCGGGGTTTCGGTGGAAATCCTCGGCTTCACCACACGTGCGTGGAAAGGTGGGCAGGCACGCGAGAAGTGGCTGAAGGACGGCAAGCCGTCGAATCCGGGCCGGCTCAACGATCTGCGCCACATCATCTACAAGTCCGCCGACCATCCGTGGCGGCGCGCGCGCCGCAATCTCGGCCTGATGATGCGCGAGGGTCTGCTCAAGGAAAACATCGACGGCGAGGCGCTGCTTTGGGCGCACAACCGGCTGATCGGCCGGCCGGAACAGCGCAAGATCCTGATGATGATCTCGGACGGCGCGCCGGTCGACGATTCCACGCTCTCGGTCAACCCCGGCAACTATCTGGAGCGCCATTTGCGCGCGGTGATCGATCTCATCGAGACGCGCTCGCCGGTGGAGCTTTTAGCCATCGGCATCGGCCACGATGTCACGCGCTACTATCGCCGCGCCGTCACCATCGTCGATGCCGAAGAGCTGGCCGGCGCCATGACGGAGCAATTGGCATCGCTGTTCGGCGAGGAGAGCGCGCGCGACACGCGGCGCGGTGGTTTGAGGCGCGCCGGATGATCCTTTCGCGGGGCGGATTCCGGCGGACGGCTTTTGTTTGCGCGCTGGCCTGTTCGGCCGCCTCTCCGGTCTTCGCCGAGGGAGGCGCTGTGGTCGAGGCGATCGAAGTTTCAGCGCGGCCGATCACCGAGTTCCATATCGGCCGCGACCGGAAACAGTTCGGGTCGCTCGAGTTCGTCGGCGGGCTGGAGATGACCTCGCCGTCGCGCGATTTCGGCGCACTTTCGGCTTTCCGCTTCCTCAAATCAGGCAGCGATTTCATCGGCGTCACCGATACCGGCTTGTGGTTCTTCGGCACCATCACCCACGATGCCGACAAGCGCCCCTCGGGCGTGTCGAATTTCCGCATGCAGCAGATGGTCGACGCCTCGGGCCAGCCGATCGAGAAGAAATGGGAGGTCGACGCCGAAGGCCTCGCGGTCAAGGACGGTATCGCCACCGTCGGTTTCGAGCGCGACCAGCGCGTCGTCCAGTTCAAGGTCGAGCCGGACAATATGAAGGCGCCGTTCAAGACGCTCGACTATCTGGTCCCGGCGCGGGAGCTGCGCCAGAACCGCGGCTTCGAGACGGTCACACACGCCAACCCTTACGGCCAGCACGAGGGCGGCCTGGTCGTGGTGTCGGAAAAGAGCCTCGACAAGGCCGGCAACATCTATGCCGCCATCATCGAGGGACCGAGTAAGGGCGTCTTCACCATCAAGCGCAACGGCAATTTCGACATCACCGACGGCGCCTTCCTGCCCGATGGCGACCTGCTGCTACTCGAGCGCAGCTTCTCGATGGCGCGCGGGGTGAAGATGCGGCTGAGGCGTATCTATGGCGAGAGCATCGAGAAGGGCGCGGTCGCCGACGGCCCGGTGCTGATCGACGCCGATATGGGCTACCAGATCGACAATATGGAAGGGCTCGACGTCTGGACCCGCGACGACGGCGCGCTGATGGTGTCGCTGGTGTCGGACGACAATCAATCGATCCTGCAGCGGAACCTCTACCTGGAATTCATCCTGCATCAGGATTGAGCGGTGCTTGGTTTTGTCCAATTCGGGACGGAAAACCGCTGCGCATTTGTCCCGAAGTTGCCCGCCCTCAGCGGACTTTATAGATCTCGACCGGCTTGCTCGCCGTCGCCCTGTCCAGTTCCAGCCAATCGGGAACGTCCCGCTTCAGCAGCCTCGCGGCCAGGCCCTTGGGAGCTTGGGCGGCGAGCGAAAGCTCTTCCGAATTGCCGCGGCATATGGCGACCAGCCCGACATGCTCGCGCTCAATGATGGCGCGGGCGGCATCCGGCGTTCCCATGAAGGCGTCGAGCATGGCGAGATTGCCGCCGACATTGCGATGATAGGGGCCGGCCAACGCCCTATGGCCGGTAAACATCAAGATGGGGGAGCCGAGATTGGAGGACGCAAGCACCGTCGTTGCCGGCATGCCGGCCAGGTCGCTGAAGTCCGAGGCCTTGCCGCAGGTCAGCGCATGATCGGCATCGGAATTGATCTTTGCGGGTGCCTTTTGGACCACGGACTGCGCGGCGACGGCGACGCCGGCCCAGGTCGCATTGAGCGACACCAGCCATGCCGCCGCGATGCGGGTGGAGACGCGCCACGACTGCGCGGCGGTTGCCTGCAGGCGAACCCCGGCGATCCAGGTCGAGAGCGGCAGCACCGCGAAGGCAACCGAGAAGGTCGAGCCGCGCACCTGCCATAGGCTGACGGCGAAAGCGACGATCAGCAGCACGGCGGTAAGGGCTTCCTCGCGGCGCAGGCGGCGGCTGCGCAGCTGAAGGCCAATCAACAGGATTGCGATGAAGGGCGTCACATAACGCGCCGCCATCAGCTTCGGCTCGTTGACGGCCACGCTGAGGAAGGGCTGCGCCTCAACGACGTCGTTCAGCCAATAGGTGCGAATGCGCTCATCCATGCCGGCATAGGGCGATGCCAGGCATTGCGGGAAGAACAGGAACGCAACGGCTGCAATTGCAACGGCCAACGCGGACATTGAGAGGAACCGCCGCTTAGCCGTCGACTGTCCGGGTAGACCCGCAATCGCCGCCAGTCCAAAGCCCGACAGCGCCGCGATGACGAACTGGAAAGCCGAGAAGGCGTCGCACTCGGCCACGCCCCAGGCCGACGGCGGTATGGTGGCAACGAGAACCACCAAAGCTATCGCGGCAAATCCGATGCCGAAGCCGCGCGCGGTCTGGCGCTCCCTTTCATCAACGATGAAGAGCACGGCGGCGCAGGCGCCAAGTGTGGCCACATAAGGCGCCGTCTCCATGCCGACGGCAAGGGTGAGGCCTGCACACAGGCCGGACAGAAGAGCGGCTGACCGCCGGAAGGGAGCCTCCGTCATAAGCCAGAGACTGGCTGCCGTGAGCAGGAGCTGGACGTTGTGGTGGTCAAGGGTGCCAGGGTGGAAAATGCCGATAAAGAACAGCGCCGCAGTGGACAGCACCAGCGCAGGCATCGCCACGTCCGTACCGGCGAAACGCCGGGAAGCGCGCAGGATGACGAATATGGTGAGCCCATATAGGGAAAGCGGCCAGATGATCTGCGCTGCCTTTTCAGCGGCAGCCGTGCTGGCGCCTAGGACCCGGAAGGTGAAGATGATCAGCGCGATCGGGGTGTCGACCAGCCGCGACCAGTGCATGACGAAGCCGCCGGGCAGGCCCATCCTGTATTGATGAAGATCGAACCAGCCCTGTCCACCCAAGAGGTCGCGAACTTCGACCAGCCTCAGCATGCTGTCATTGTCGGCGCCAAGGTCCGCGATCGTTGGGAAGCCGGAGATCGCATTGATCCCCAGCACGAGCAGCGTCGCGCAGAGCGAAAGCAGAAGGTCATGTTTCCAACCGGTGCCCTGGATGGTCATGCTGATGGCAATGTCCTGGATCGTTTTGGCGATCCTGCACCAATGGCCGTAACAAAGCGTAAAGCCGCGAAGGGCCGCTTCAAGGGTCAGGCGATGGCCGGCTGGCTCCAGCGGGCGGCAAGCAGCCGGTAGGGGATCAGCGCCACCACCGCGATGATCAGTTTGACCGAGAGATCGCCAAGCGCCCAGGACACCCAGCGCATGGTTTCGACAGGCATCACGCCCATCAGCGGTGCCGTCTCCAGCGCGAAGCCGTCGTTCGGCCCGACAAAGGCGAAGGCGGCGGAGAAGCCGACGCCGAAGAACACCACCGTGTCGAAGACAGAGCCGACCAGCGTGCCGACGATCGGCGCGCGCCACCAGCTTTGCCGGCGCAGACGATTGAACACGGTCACGTCGAGCAGTTGTGCGGCGAGGAAGGCGGCGCCGGACGCGGCCGCGATTCGCACCAGCCGGTCAGCGGCGGTCTCGAACGCGATCAGACCGTGGCGGAACAGGAAGGGCGGAACGAGGATCGAGCAGACGACCGCCGTCATGAAGCCGACGAAGACCACTTTGCGCGCCACAGCGGGGCCGTAGCGACGATTGGCAAGATCGGTGACCAGGAAGGAGAAAGGATAGGTGAAGGCGCCCCAGGTGAGCAGGTCGGCCAGCGACAGGCCGCCGATCTGGCCCTGCATCGGGAACTGGACAAGGATGTTGGACGCCACGACGACAAGCGCCATGGCGGCCACGAAAGGCAGGTATCGTGAAAGGAAGTTCATTTTTTTATCCTGGGTAATGGAACCAGCCGAGCGTCATGACGGCGCTCACTGTCCGAGCACCAGTTTGGAGCCGGTGCTCGAGGCGGTCGTCCCCCGCCTGAAAAGAGAGCTTTAGGCGGCCGACTGCTCGGCGAGCTTTTTCGCGATCTGCTTCTTCAGCAGGCGAGCGCGCTGCGACAGCTCCTTGGCGTCGGCCTTGGCCAGGAACGCGTCGAGGCCGCCGCGATGCTCGACCGAACGCAGCGCGTTGGCCGAAATGCGCAGGCGAACGTTCTGGTTCAGCACTTCGGAAATCAGCGTCACATTGACCAGGTTGGGCAGGAAGCGACGCTTGGTCTTGTTGTTGGCATGGCTCACATTGTGGCCGGTCTGGACTGCCTTGGCAGTGAGCTCGCAGGTGCGGGACATCTTGTCTAACCTTCAGTTCTAAACCTGCCAAACCATTCTGCCCGCGCCAGGCGGCGCGCGGTCTCGGTCAGGCGGCCTTTGGAAAAGTTGGCGTTCCATAGTTGCATTTCGCCACTACGTCAAGCTCCGGCACCTACGCGGCGGCCAAGCTCGCTCCATATAAAGGCCGGAATTCGTCGTATAAGCCCTGCGCGAAGGGATTGCCAGGCTGGAACCGTTGCGTTTCCGCCAGTATCAAGGACCTGCCGCCGCCATGCTTCGCCCATCCCAAGCCCTTGCCGCGCTGCTCGCCGTCGCTGTGCCTACAACCGCCTTCGCTGCTGCCTCGCCGCAGTCCTTCAAGGGCGAATACACCGTGTCGTTCCTGGGCCTTTCGGTCGCCAGGGCGACGTTTTCCAGCCGTTACGACGGCGACACCTATGCCATCAATGGCACCGTCTCGGCCGCCGGCATCGCCAAGCTGTTCGACGATACGAAAGGCACGATCTCGTCGAAGGGTACGATTTCGGGCCAGCAGATGCGGCCGCGGGTTTTCCGGGCCGACTATACTTCCGGCAAGAAGGCATCGGTGGTCGACATACGCTTCGCCGATGGCGACGTCTCCTCGACGAAGGTCGTTCCGGAGCCCGGCAAGCGCGATCCCAAGAATTGGGTGCCGGTCGGCTCCGGCGACCTGAAATCGGTGGTCGATCCGATGGCCGCGACCGTCGTCCATGCCGACAGCCTGGACAAGGTCTGCGGGCGGACCGTCAAATTCTACGATGGCGAGATGCGCGCCAACCTGTCGCTGACCTATGCCTCGAAAGGCTCGATCTCGGTGCCGGGCTACAAGGGCGACACCGTCACCTGCAAGATGGGCTTCGAGCCGGTGGCGGGCTATCGCAAGGGCCGCAAGGCGCTGGACTTCCTGAAGAACAAAAGCCGCATGATGGTGACATTTGCACCCGTCGGCCAATCCGGCGTATATGCGCCGATCCGCGCCACGGTCGGGACCCAGATCGGCCCGCTGACCATCAGCGCAAGACGGTTCGAAGCAGCCGAATAGTTAGGCGCCACGGCGCGCCGCTGGGGATGGGGCATGGGGCGCGCAACACTGATCGGTTTCTCGGCGGACGCCCTGTGGGCGCTGTTTGCACTGCTCACCAAAGCCTCGGGGCTGCGCAAGCCGGCGACCGGCGGAGCGCGCGCATGATGCCGTTTCCGGGCGGCATCGACGCCAATCCCAATGCGACGCTTTTGTTCTCGATCGCCGCCGCCGCGATTTACGTCCTTGCGCTCGAGCTGCCGCCACGCCTCGCCCGTTCCGCCGCCAAGACGCTGGCCGTGGCCTTGTTGGCGGCGCTCGCCGTCATGCAGGGCAGTCCGCCGCTGCTCGTCGCAGCGCTGGCGCTCAGCGCCGCCGGCGACGCGTTCCTCTCCCAAGACGGTGAAAAAGCCTTTCTTGCAGGGCTGGCGAGCTTTCTTGCCGCACATGTCGCCTATGTCGCCTTGTTCCTGAACGCCGGTGGCGGAATCGGCCTGCTCACCGCCGAGTCCTGGCGCGGCGCCATTGCGCTGGCGCTGGCGGTTTTCGTTATCACGATGCTCGCCGCGCTTTGGCGGCGCGTCGGAGCCGCCCTGCGCGTTCCGGTCGCCGTCTATGCCGGGGCGATCCTCGCCATGGGTGTTTCGGCGCTCACGACCTTTCATCCCTGGGTCATCGCCGGAGCCGTGCTGTTCATCATATCGGACGGGCTGCTGGCGGCAGAGCGCTTCCTGCTGGCCGCGAGCTCGCCGCATCGCGTCTGGATGCGCTACGCGGTCTGGGTGCTCTATTATGCGGCCCAGTTGGCGATCACGCTTGGTTTCCTGCTGGCCTAGGCTGTTTTCGGCTGCCAGTCCGGCTCGGCCAGCTCGAAGGCTGCGAAATCGAAGCCCGGTGCCACCGTGCAGCCGACCAGCGTCCATCCGCCGAGGCTGCGCGCCGACTGCCAACAGCCGGCCGGGACCACGATCTGCGGCCGCTCGCCGGCGGAAAGTGCCGCGCCCAATAGATGTTCGACGACGGTGCCGGAGCCTTCTTCGTGCGTGGAGAGAGCCAGCGGCGCGCCGGCATAGAAATGCCAGACCTCGGCCGCGTCCTTGACCCGGTGCCAGGCCGAACGCTGGCCTTGCTCCAAAAGGAAATAGATCGCGGTCGAATGGCCGCGCGTGCCACCCTCCGCGTCGCGAAACGTCTCGGCATACCAGCCGCCCTCGGGGTGCGGCTCGAGGCCGAGCGCGGCGATGATTTCGGCGGCGCTGGTCATAAAGGAGCGCTCAGAAGTTATCCTTGCGCTTGCGGATCTCGGCGAACACGTCCGTATCGCTCGCCCTCTCCATGCCGAGATGTCTGCGGATCGCCGGGTCGTGCCAGCGCAGGAACGGATTGGTCGACAGTTCCTCGCCGATCGTCGTCGGCAGGGTCGGCTTATTGTCGGCGCGCAGCTTCTCGATCCTGGCGGCGCGCTCTTTCAATGCTGAATTGCTGGGGTCGACGGTCAGGGCGAAGCGCGCGTTGGCCAATGTGTATTCGTGGCCGCAATAGATGACGGTCTCGGCCGGAAGGGCGGCAAGTTTCTTCAGCGAATCGTGCATAACCGGCGGCTTGCACTCGAAGAGCCGACCGCAGCCCAGCGCAAACAGCGTGTCGGCGGTGAAGGCCACTTTCGAGGCCGGCAAATGGTAAGAGACATGGCCGGCGGTATGGCCGGGCGTCTCGATGACCTCGATCTTTTCCTCGCCGAGGCGGATGACGGAACCCTGGCTGACCGTCTCGTCGATGCCGGGGATCTTCGCCTGTTCCGCTTCCGGTCCGACGATGGTGAGCTTGAAGCGCTCCTTCAGGGCCAGATTGGCCTCGACATGGTCGCCATGATGATGCGTGGTCAGGATCATCGTCGGGGTCCAGCCGGTGCGCTTGATCGCAGCCAGGATCGGCGCTTCTTCCGGGGCATCGATGATCGCCGTCTGCCCGCTCCTGGGGTCATGCACCAGAACGCCGAAATTGTCGGTGCGGCACATGAACTGTTCGATTTCGACCGGCATCACGTCGCTCTCCGTTATGGCCGCAGACATAGGGCGCCCGGCCGCCGATGTCATCCGCCTTTGTTGAACTCGCCGGATATCGCGGCTACCGTCCGGCGCATGCATTCCGATATCGTCGATCTCCGGTCCTTCTATTCGACCACGCTCGGGCGCCTCGCCGAGCGCGCGATCACCATGTCGCTGTCGTCGATATGGGCGCCCGTTCCGAACGAGCGCCTGGTCGGTCTCGGCTACACGCTGCCGTGGCTGGAGCGGTTCGGCGCCGATGCCGAGCGCGTCTTTGCCTTCATGCCGGCGACGCAAGGGGCGGTGGTCTGGCCGGCGACGGGGCCGACGGCGACGGCGCTGGTCTTCGACGAGGAGCTGCCGCTGGTCGATTCCTGCATCGACCGCATGCTGCTCGTCCACTCGCTCGAACATGTCGAAAATCCGCGTGAGACGCTGAACGAGATCTGGCGCGTGCTGTCGCCGGCGGGCAGGGTCGTCATCGTCGTGCCCAACCGGCGCGGCGTCTGGGCGCGTTTCGAGCACACGCCCTTCGGCAACGGCCGGCCGTTCTCGCGCGGCCAGCTCACCGAATTGCTGCGCGAGGCCAATTTCACGCCGGCCGCATGGTCGGATGCGCTGTTCTTCCCGCCATCGCCGCGGCGCTCCATGATGCAGTTCCACAACGTGCTGGAGCGCGCCGGCCGGCGGCTCTGGCCGATCTTTTCCGGGGTCATCGTCGTCGAGGCACAGAAGCGGCTCTACCAGGGCGTGCCTGTCGCGCAGCGCGCGTCGCGCCGCGTCTTCGTGCCGGTGTTCTCGCCGCAGGGCGCAACGACGCTCGGACGTCGGGCCGACGACCCGGTGCCGCGGGCGGGCGGATGACGCGTTCGTGATCGGGGCCAAGCCTTGCGTCATACGGCAATCGTCACCCTATCTCAGAGGCGGGTTCGGGGTGCGGCATCGCCGCCAATGACCGTTCCTGGCAGCAGGGATCTCGCATATGGACCACACGCCCAGTATCGAACAGGCCGCGTTCTCAGTCGAGACGAGCCGCCTCTCAGACCAGCTGGCGGCGATCAGGCTGGCGCTGAAGGCATCGCCGGTGCGCAGGCGGCTCCTGTGGGCCTCGATCGGCATTGTCGGCGTCATCGTCGCGACCTCGATCGGGCAAGTGCTGCTCAATCGCTGGAACCAGCCTTTCTATGATGCCCTGGCGCGGCGCGACCTGCCGGGCTTCCTGCATCAGCTGATGGTATTTGCCGCAATTGCCGGCAGCCTCCTGGTGCTCAATGTCGGCCAGACCTGGCTCAACCAGACGATCCGGCTGAAGTTGCGCGAGGCGCTGACGCTCGACCTGATCGATGAATGGATGCGGCCGGCGCGTGCGTTCCGGCTCACCCATGCGGGTGCGATCGGCGTCAATCCCGATCAGCGCATGCAGCAGGACGCGGGGCATCTCTCCGACCTGTCGACCGATCTCGGCGTCGGCCTGCTGCAATCCTTCATCCTGCTTGTATCTTTCATCGGCGTGCTGTGGGAGCTCTCTTCCGGCTTCGTCTTCCATGTCGGCGGCCATTCGCTGGAAATACCGGGCTACATGGTCTGGGCGGCGATCCTTTATGCCGGCATCGCCTCCTGGCTGAGCTGGCTGGTAGGCCGGCCGCTGATCCGCTTCAACAGCGATCGCTACACGCGCGAGGCCGTGCTGCGCTCCTCCGTGGTCCGCGTCAACGAGAATGTCGACGCCATCGCGCTCGCCCATGGCGAGGCGGACGCCAGGCGGCAGCTCGAGCTCGACCTCGGCGGCGTGCTCGACGCCATGCGGCGCATCTACAGCGCCCAGATCAACCTGTCCTGGGTTACCGACGCCTATGGCTGGATCACCGTGGTGGCGCCGATTCTGGTCGCCGCACCGGTCTATTTCGCGGGCGACATCAGCTTCGGCGGTTTGATGATGGCCGTCGGCGCCTTCAACCAGGTGAATTCCTCGCTGCGCTGGTTCATCAACAACATCGGCGCCATCGCCGATTGGCGGGCAACGCTGATGCGCGTTGCCGACTTTCGCATCGCGCTCGGCGAAACGGACATCCTGCATGCCAAGGAAAAGCGCATCGCGTTCGGCGAAAACGCAAATGGCACACTGACATTCGACAAGCTCGAAGTCGCCTCGCCCGACGGCTGCACCAGGCTTGCAGAGACGGAGGTCGAGATAAAGGCCGGCGAGCGCGTCATGATCACCGGCGATCCGCGCGCCGGCAAGACGCTGTTCTTCCGCGCGATCGCCGGCCTCTGGCCATGGGGCGGCGGCCGCATTGGCATGCCGGCCGGAGAGACACCGTTCTTCGTGCCGCGCACCCCCTATTTCCCGCTCGGCACGCTGCGCGACGTGCTCAACCATGCCGAAGGCACCAAGATCGACGACGACGAGATTTCCGCCGTGCTCGGTGAAGTCGGCCTCGAGCGCCTCTCGTTCCAGCTCGACCGCTCGGCGCGCTGGGAGCATGAGCTGGCCGACGATGAGCAGCGGCTGCTCGCCTTCGCCCGGCTGGCGCTGAGGAAGCCGAAATGGGTGATCATCGACGAAGCGCTGGATACGTTCGACGGCGCCACGCTTCGGCGCGTGCTGGCGATGCTGCAGGCCAGACTGCCGCACGCCGCTATCCTCAATATCGGGCGCGGTCTGCACAACAACCAGTTCTTCCCGCGCGCGCTCACCATCGTCAAGGACAGCAGCGGATCGGCGCTGAAGCCGGCCCGTCTCCGCGCCGGGGCGATCGAACCCCCGCCTGTTGCCGCGCGCGCCAAGAAATAGCTTTATTTCGCCGCGATCGCCGGGAAGAATCCCGGCGTGGTGGAGCCTGCCATGCTCAAGCTGTTCAGCCTGCTTGCATGCCTTGCCTGCGCCGAGGCAGCGCCAATGCCTGCCATCGGAGGC
>NZ_RZSV01000058.1:0-28800 GCF_004023205.1 Mesorhizobium sp. M1A.F.Ca.IN.020.03.2.1
CGCGAACGGGTCGGCGTCACCGAGATCGCCAACTTTGCCAAGTACGAAGTTTCCGGGCCGGGCGCCGAGGATTTCCTCAACCGGCTGATGACCAACCGGATGCCGAAGACCGGCCGCATTGTGCTCACCCCGATGGTCAACGAGTTCGGCAGGCTGATCGGCGACTTCACCATCGCCAAGACCGGTGAGGACCGTTTCATGATCTGGGGCTCTTCGGCCGCGCAGAAATACCATATGCGCTGGTTCGAGAAGCACCTGCCCAAGGATGGTTCTGTGCGCATCCACCGCTTTGACCAGACGCTGGTCGGCCTGTCGATCGCCGGACCGAGCGCGCGGAATTTGCTGCAGAAACTCGTGGACGTCGACGTCTCGACCAAGGCCTTCCGCTTCATGGACTTCCGCGAGATGGCGGTCGGCGGCGCGCCCTGCATGGTCAACCGCATCACCTATACCGGCGACCTCGGCTACGAGATCTGGATGGCGCCCGCCTATCAGCGCCTCGTCTACAAGGCGATCAAGGAAGCAGGCGAGGAATTCGGCCTCGTCGATTTCGGCATGCGCGCACTGCTGTCGATGCGTCTCGAAAAGAACTTCCCTACCTGGTTCCGCGAGTTGCGTCCGATCTACGGGCCGTTCGAAGGTTCGATGGACCGCTTCATCAAGCTGGAGAAGAACGACTTCATTGGCCGCGAGGCGGCTGCCAGGGAGCAGGCGCAAGGGCCGAAGCTGCGCCGCGTCTCCTTCATCGTCGATGCTGCCGACGCCGACGTGATGGGCGACGAGCCGATCTGGGCCAAGGTCAGCAAGGATTATGGCACGGTGGAGAAACCGCATGGCTACGGCGCGCCGCGCTTCGACGAGACGGGCAAGGAAGTGCGCGGCTCCGAAGCCGCCGAAGGCGCTTCGGCCGTGCGCGGCATCGTCGATGGCGAGTGGCGCGTTGTCGGCTGGGTGACCTCGGGCGGCTATGCGCACTACGTGCAAAAGTCGATGGCGCAGGGCTATGTGCCGGCGGCCCTTGCCGAGGACGAGAGCGCCGGCCTGTTCGAGATCGAGATCCTCGGCCACCGCCGCCCGGCCCGCATCAACGTCGAACCGCCCTTCGACCCGAGCGGCGAGAAGATGCGCACCTGATTCCAGGAAGCCGCAATGTACCGCTTTCGGATCGTGTTGGTGGCCGGCTATATAGCAACCGGCCACCAACGCATCAGATGAGAAGACGACCCTTGCGGCAGCTGGAGAAATGGACCGACTGGCTCTGCGATGAACGGGTCGGCCCTTTCAGTGCCGCAATCGCGTTTGCACTTGCCTATTGCCTGGTCCAGATCGTGGTTATGCCGCTCTCGTCCCATTTCGTGGGCACCGGCGTCGGCGTCGACGACGCCGAACAGTTGATGGCGATGCGCTTCCTCGCGGCCGGCTATGGCGGCTCGCAGCCGCCTTTATACACCTGGTTCGGCATCCTCACGGCCTCGCTGGTTGGAACCAGCATTCTCGCGCTCAAGATCGTCAAATACACGCTGCTGGCCGGTGGATTGGTCGCGTCCTTCGCCACAGTGCGCCGCCTGGGCTACTCAGCCCGCGCGGCGACCGCCGCCATGTTCGGCCTGCTGCTGTTTCCACAGATCGTATGGGAGATGCAGCATGCCCTCACCCACTCGGTCGCGGTTTTTTGCTTTTCATCGCTGCTGCTCCTGGCAGTCGCCGAGTTGCAGAAACGGCGCTCGACTACCGCGTATGTGCTGCTTGGCTTGGCGACCGCCGCCGCAATGCTGTCGAAATACAATGAGGTGATCTTTCTCGCTGCGCTGTTCCTTGCGGCGCTGTCCGTCCGCGAAACACGTGAGGCGATCTTCGATCGCCGTTTCCTGATCAGTGTGGTTGTGGCGATCCTCGCCTGCCTGCCCACATTCTACTGGAGCCTCACGCATCTGGGAGACCTGCTGGCGCACAGCGGTGGCCTGGGCGTCGCCGAGGGGGGCAGCGCGGCAAAGACCCTGTCTCGCGGCATCCGCGGCTTGGGCAATGCGATACTCAATTTCGCCGGGCTGCCGGCCACGATCTTTGCCGTCGCGTTTTTCCTGGCGCGCAAGCAATCCGCACCACCGCCCGAGGCCGCACCGTGGCCAGAGACGCTGGTCTGGCGAGCGATAGGCTTCGCCTTGCTGATCACGCTCGTGGTGGTGCTGGCGGGAGGCATCACACAGTTTCGCGATCGCTGGATGCTGCCCGTATTCGTGCTGTTGCCGGTCGCCATTGCCATGCGGCTGGACGCGATGGGGGAAAGGGGCAGGAAGACGCAGGCTACAATCGTCTTCGTCGGCGCCGTGATGGCCATCCTGGTGCTTCCGGTAAGCTGGTACATGCAGGTCCGCGGCGGCGATAACCGCGGCAGCATCGTGCGCATGGACTACGCTTCGCTCCATCGTCAGCTGACAGCCGACGGACCGGTCGGCACTGTGGTCTCGAGTTGGTTCTGGATCGGCAATCTCCGCCTCGTCGATCCCGATCTCATCGTGCTCGACGACGAGATACCCGATTTCGCCAAATCGATCCGCGAGCCCGCGGTGCTTGTGCTCGCGGATGACGAGGAACCGGCTTCCGTCATCTTCAAGAGGATCACCGAGGCCGGCTATGTGATGGACACCGTCCATCGGCGCATCGCGGTGCCGCAGTTGGGGAACGCACCGCGCCAGGTCACGATCACCAGGCTGCACAAGATGACGCCGCAATA
The DNA here is from genome assembly GCF_004023205.1 of Mesorhizobium sp. M1A.F.Ca.IN.020.03.2.1. NCBI lineage: Bacteria > Pseudomonadati > Pseudomonadota > Alphaproteobacteria > Hyphomicrobiales > Phyllobacteriaceae > Mesorhizobium > Mesorhizobium sp. M1A.F.Ca.IN.020.03.2.1. The sequence continues at coordinate 2,735 of NZ_RZSV01000058.1, forward strand.
GACAGCCAGGGGGACCGCATGGACACACAACGTTTCGGCCGCCACCGCAAGATCATGCCGTTCGAACCCGGCTCCGTCGAGGCGCTGCGCGCCGCCTCCCGCGAGAAGGCTGCCGCGCTCAACCAGCACGCTCTGGGCTATGGCGCGGTAGCCGAAGCCGAATGGGCGGCGGCAGGCATCGCCGCTCCAGACCTGCCTGCCATGCGAAGCTATCGGCTCGAGCGCATCCGCGCTGAGCTCAGGCGCCGCGACTATGCGGGCGCCCTGCTCTACGACCCGGTCAACATCCGCTACGCGACGGATTCGACCAACATGCAGCTCTGGGTCGCACACAATCCGACCCGCCACTGTTTCGTCGCCACAGAAGGTCCTGTGGTGCTGTTCGACTATTTCTCCTGCGAGCATTTGTCGGATCACGCCGGCGTCGTCGACGAGGTGCGGCCGGCGGTGTCGTGGATGTATCTTTATAGCGGCGAGCTGACCGACAAGAAGGTCCGTCGCTGGGCAGCCGGCATCGCCGAGCTCCTTGCCGAGCACGGCGGCGGCAGTCGGCGGATCGCCGTCGACCACATTAATCCGGAAGGTGTCGAAGAGCTTGCCCGCCGCGGCATCACGGTCGGCAATGGCGAGGCGGTGATGGAGAATGCGCGCCTCATAAAGTCGCCCGACGAGATCCTCGCCATGCGCCGCGCCATTGTCGCCTGCGAGGCGGCGATGGGCGAGATGGAAGGGGCGCTGAAGCCTGGCATTTCCGAGAACGAGCTCTGGGCGGAACTGCATCGCGGCAACATCGCGCGCGGGGGCGAATGGATCGAGACCCGGCTTCTGTCGTCCGGGCCGCGCACCAACCCCTGGTTCCAGGAATGCTCGTCGCGCATCGTCGAGGACGGCGATCTCGTCGCCTTCGACACCGACCTCATCGGTCCCTATGGATTTTGCGCCGACCTCTCGCGCACCTGGCTCTGCGGCGATGGCCGGCCGTCCGACGAGCAGCATGACCTGTTCCGCATCGCCGCCGACCAGATCGCCCACAACACGGTATTGATGCGGCCGGGCATTTCCTTTCGCGATCTCGTCGAACGCTCCGCCGTGCCGCCGGGAGACTGCTTCCCGGCGCGCTACGGCGTGCTCTACCACGGCGTCGGTCTGGCGGACGAATATCCGACCCTGCCGCATGCCAGCGACTGGACGGACGACACGCCGGATGGCGTCCTGGAACCCGGTATGGTGCTGTGCGTGGAAAGCTATATCGGCAGGCTCGGCGGCCGCGAGGGCGTCAAGATCGAGGAGCAGATCCTCATCACCGAGACCGGCAACGAAAAACTCTCAGCCTACCCGCTCGACGAAAAGCTGCTTGGCAACTGACCCGTCCAAGCCAAGCTCGGCGATGGCCTCGCGCATGGACGCAACGACGTCCGCCGATGTGGCCCTGGCCGAGATAAACGGCAATCCCTTCCGCCTGGTCGTCCAGCCGACCACTTTCACGCGCCGCGCCGCCGGCTCGAATCGCTGCGCCAATGCCCAGCTCTGGCAGTCGATGGCGGCGATATCGGCCCTGCCCTCGGCGATGGCGACGATCGACGACCGGTGGCCGCCGCTTTCGCCGCACGAGGCGAAGACGCCCAGACTTTCGCCGATCGCCTCCAGGTCGCGCGTCAGCCCGAGCAGCCCGGACATCGAATCCGGATTGTTGAAGATGAAGCGCTTGCCGCGGATGAGATCGAGCGGGATGACGGCCTTGCCATCCTCGGGCGAGCCAACCGACGTCCCGCCATCAGCCGGCATCACCAGCGCGCTGGAATAGAGCTCGCCCTGCCCGCCCTCGAAGGCGTCATAGCTTGGCTGAGCGACCACCTGCACATGCCTGGCCAGGCCGAGCTCCATCGGCCCCCAGCAGGTCTGTCCGAAAAGCAGCGCCGGGCTCAGCCAGAGCTGGTGAAAATCGAACTCGTCCGGGGGCAATGTCGCGGGGTCGGGCGCTATCAGCTTCCCGGCGCCGTCTTGGATGCCGCCGGACACCGGCGGCAGGTCGCGATTGCTGCGCGCCATTCTTTCCGGCGCGTTGATACCCCTCCGTCGAAAAGCGTCGCGGAGCTGCGCCCATTGCGCGTCGATCTCGCCGCGAACTTCCGGCCAGTCATACATCGGCAGAGCCGCAATCAACTTGCTCATGACGAACAGCTTTCAAAACAGGCGGTCATCGGCGCCTGAATTCCGCGGCGATAAAGCAGTCGCGAAAGTTCGAAATTACTCTTTCGGCGGCTCAGCCGGCACCGGAGCCGTGCCAAGTCCACTCACATTACGCGCTCTGATGCGCGGCTTGAAGGCACGGCCGGGTTCGGGCGCGCGGCGCAGCACCGGATGCACCACCGGCTCCTTGGCCTTGAAGCCAAATGATTTGATCAGCGCGAAATAATTCGGATAGACGTAGCCGTTGTTCATCCGCAGCCATTCTTCGCGGCGATCGCGAAACATCTTCGGCAGTCTGTACCAGGCGACGGTCGGGCTCTTGTGGTGCACGAAATGCAGGTTGTTGTTGAGGAACAGGAAGGAGAGCGGCGACCGCTCGACGATGATCGTGCGGCCCTCCGGGTGTTCCGACCACTGATGCTCGGCATAGGTGCGCACCGAAATCAGGGACTGGCCGAGCCACACCGGCCCCAGTATGTAGAGCCAGAGCGGGATGCCGAAGCCGAAGGTCACGATCGGCACGACCACTGCAAGTCCGACCGCATGCAGCAGCCAGGCTTTGCGGATCGCCTTGTCGCCGGCGGCCATCTGTCTGGCGTCTTCGAGGAAGAAGCCGATCGACGACAGCCAAGGTCCGAGAACGAAGCGGCCGACCATTGTGTTGTTGATCTTGAGCAGGACCTTCATCGCTGGCGGCATTTCCGCATGCATCCAGAGCGCCTGGTAATAGCTTTCCGGATCGTCGAGCGGGTCGGTCAGCCGCTCGTCGGCGTGGTGGCGAAGATGGATCGCCTTGAAACGGCGGAACGGCCAGACCAGCCCGATCGGCAGGATGACGAAGGCCTCGTTGATGTTGGCGTTGCGGGTCGGATGGCCATGCAGCACTTCGTGCATCAGCGAGGATTGCAGGGCCAGTATCAAGGCCAAGGCGACAAGGGCCAGCAGCGGATAGGAAGGCCAAAGCAGGAAGCCGGTGGCAAGCCAGGCGCCATAACAGAACAGCGTGAGGAATACTGTCGGCCATTCCACGGCCGGTGTGCTGCTATGTCTCTTGCGTATGCCAGTCATGCTATCGACCACTGCCTTCCAGTCGCCGGAACCACTTTGATTCCTGACAGCATTGTGTCAGGAGCCTGTCGTTGTCGCAACGCGACAAAGTGAACAATCTGTTGCGAATGCGCATTTTTAGCTGCAGATGTTATATATTGTAAACAGATTTGGGGATTCATTTGCGCCTGAGCACCTAACCAGCAGGCCTGGGCGCAAATTTTTCCTCCACTGGAAAGGAGCGGCGTGATGGACAAGCGTGATCTGTCGACGGTCTTCCGAGAGCGCCTGAAATTGCTCTTGACACGCTCGGACTTGAACCAGTCGGCCTTCGCGAGCGCCGTCGGCATCGATCGTTCGGCGCTGTCGCAACTCCTGTCGGGCGCCTCGACGCGCCTGCCCCGCGCCGAGACGCTTCTCAACATTGCCGCCGAGTTCAAGGTATCGCTCGATTGGCTGCTGGGCCTTAGCCAGGACGAAGGCGTCACCGGCGAGATTCGCGAAAGCCTCGAGATCGAGGAGGCGCCGGATGGCTTTGACCGCACGCTACTTGCCAAATGGCACGCCGAGGCGGTCGGCACCAAGATCCGCTACGTGCCGGCGGGCATTCCGGACCTCCTGCGCACCGAGGCCCTTGTCGAATACGAGGCCGGCATTACCAACAAGAGCCGCGAGGCGCAGGCCGGCGAAACGCAATACCGCATCGACTACAACAGGCGGCCCGAGACCGACATGGAGGTCTGCATGCCGCGCCATACGCTGGAGATTTTCGCACGCGGGCTCGGCGTCTGGGACCGGTTCCCGGAAGCCGAGCGCCGCCGGCAATTGCTGCACATGGCAACGCTCCTCGACGACCTTTACCCGACCTTCCGCCTGTTCCTCTATGACGGCCGCATGCGCTATTCGATCCCTTATACGATCTTCGGGCCGTACCGCGCCGCAATCTATGTCGGCGATATGTATCTGGTGTTGAACGCCACCCAGCCGGTCCGTACCCTGACCAGCCACTTCGACAATCTGATCCGAGCCGCCGATGTCAACGCGCATGAGGCTGCGAGCTTCACGCAGAAACTGGCCGGCATCTCCTTCACCTCAGGCTCTGTCTGAACGCGGCCGCTATATCGCCATGCTGGCATGCGGCGACCAACCTGGCCGACCGTCGTTTTAGGAAACTCACGCAAGAGCGGGCCTCATATTCGTTGACTAGATATAAAGACTTCTTTATATCGTTATTTGAATTCAGGATACGAAAGCCAGAGCCATGACCGCCACCAATCCGATCGACGCATTGCTTGCCGAAAAAGGCGTGCTGCTGGCCGACGGCGCCACCGGCACCAATTTATTCGCGATGGGACTTGAGGCCGGCGAAGCCCCCGAGCTGCTCAACGAGACGGCGCCCGACACCATCGCCGCGCTGCATCAGAATTTCGTCGATGCCGGCGCCGACATCATCCTGACCAATTCCTTCGGCGGCACCCGTCATCGGCTGAAGCTGCATCACGCTCAGGACCGCGTGCATGACTTGAACAAGCGCGCCGCCGAAATCGCCCGTTCGGTGTCCGACAAGGCAGGCCGCAAGGTGATCGTTGCCGGCTCCGTCGGCCCGACCGGCGAGCTTTTGGTGCCGCTCGGCGCTATGTCCTATGAGGAAGCGGTGGATGCCTTCGCCGAGCAGATCGAGGGCTTGAAGGCCGGCGGAGCCGAAGTCGCCTGGATCGAGACCATGTCGGCGCCGGATGAGATCCGCGCCGCGGCCGAAGCCGCGATCCGTGTCGGCCTGCCCTACACCTATACCGGTTCCTTCGATACGGCCGGCCGCACGATGATGGGGCTGTTGCCCAAGGATATCCACGGCGTTGCGGATGGACTATCGCAGGCTCCACTTGGGGTGGGCGCCAATTGCGGCGTCGGCGCAGCCGACATCCTGGCCTCGCTGCTCGACATGACCGACGCGAAGCCGGAAGCCACCGTGATCGTCAAGGGCAATTGCGGCATTCCGGAATTCCGCGGCAGCGAGATCCACTATTCCGGCACGCCGGAACTGATGGCCGACTATGTCCGGCTGGCAGTCGATGCGGGCGCCAAGATCGTCGGCGGCTGCTGCGGCACCTCGTTCGCTCACCTTGCCGCGATGCGCAAGGCGCTCGACGCGCACACCAAGTCGGCGCGTCCGACGGTCGAGACCATCGTCGAGCGCATCGGGCCGATGCGCAACAAGATAGCGAGCGCTGCCGAGGCAGGCGAAGGCCGTCGCGAACGCCGGCGCAGCCGCGCCTGAAGTTGGCCTGTTCTATGCGCTGTTTTCAGCGTAGCGCGACAGCGCCGTACCGAGATCGGTGGCGGCGCTGTTCTTGCTGTCTGCGCCCATCGTCATCAACGCGCCGGACGCGCGCGGGTCGCTGATCTGCTCCAGCATCACGCGAAAGCGGTCGTTGTTGAGCGCAGAGAGCGCCGTGTCGCGGGCCGCATCGACATTATTCCTGATCCGCGCGGATTCCGCCGACGGAGCGGACGGTGCTCGCGTCTGAAGATTGCCCGCAGTCGGCGTCACGTTCCCGGTGATATGCAATTCCAGCCCCTCACTTCTATCAGCTTTGACTAACAGGAGGGCATTGCGATCAAGTTCCGGAAAAGCCGCGCAATTTAACGATCGGCAAAAGCCGGCAGGTCCTCCGCCGGCTTTTTGTTCCATGGACGGCACCCGCCCTATCTGTTGGTGCCCAGCGACGAGGCTAGCCGCACCAGCGACAGGAATTCCGCCCTGTAGCCGAACGGATCAGCGCCGCGCGCGGCGTTGGCGATCTCCAGGATCCGGTCGTAGCCGAAATTCGCCGTCTGATCCGCGTCGCGCAGCTTCTGCCCGAAAGCCGCGACCGCGACCGAAAAGCGCTGGTCGACGCCGGCTTCATCGAAGGACGGCACCTCGTCGGCCGCGGTCACCGGTGTCGTGATCAGTTTCGAGACATTCTCGTTCGGCAGCTTGTAGCGGATTTTTACGAAGGCATATTCGCCCGCATTGGCAACGCCGCCATTGTCGACCTTCGCCTCGCCATAGCGCAACGGATCGACCTGCTCGGCGCCGCTTCCCTTGGGCGTGACCTCGTAGATCGCCGTCACCGAATGGCCGGAACCGATATCGCCGGCGTCGACGCGGTCATTGTTGAAATCCTCGCGCTTGAGCGCCCGCGTCTCATAGCCGACCAGCCGGTATTCCGAGACCTTGGCCGGGTTGAACTCGACTTGGATTTTCACATCCTTGGCAATGGTGAACAGCGTCGAGGACGCGTCCTCGACCAGCACCTTCTCGGCCTCGGCAAGCGTGTCGATATAGGCGGCCGTGCCATTGCCGTTCTGGGCTATGGTCTGCATCATCTGGTCGTTGAGATTGCCGCGGCCGAAGCCGAACACCGAGAGAAACACGCCGGTCTTGCGCTCCTTCTCGATCAACCGTTTGAGGTCGTCGTCATCGGTCTGGCCGACGTTGAAATCGCCGTCGGTGGCAAGCATCACGCGGTTGATGCCGTCCTTGACGAAAGACTGCTGCGCAAGTTTGTAGGCTTCCTTGATGCCTGCCTCGCCGGCGGTCGAACCGCCTGGCTCCAGATTGTCTATCGCTGCAAGAATCTTCTGCCTTTCCGCGGCCTTTGTCGGCATCAGCACCGTGCCGGCATTGCCGGCATAGGTGACGATGGAGACGGTGTCGTCGGCCTTGAGCTTGCTGACCAGCAACCGGAACGCCGACTTCAAGAGCGGCAGCTTGTCCGGCTCGTCCATCGAACCCGAAACATCGATCAGGAACACCAGGTTTGCCTTCGGCGCCTCGACCGGCTTCACGTCAAAACCCTTGATCGCAACATGCATCAGCTTGGTGCGCTCGTTCCAGGGCGTCGGCATGACGGTGACAGTCGAATTGAACGGCGTCGCGGCCGAGTCTGGACCCTTCCAGTCATAAGGGAAGTAGTTGATCATCTCTTCGACCCGGACCGTGCCTGGGTCGGGCAGAATACCTTCCTTCAGCGAGCGGCGGACGAAGGAATAGGACGCCGTGTCGACATCGATCGAGAAGGTCGACACCGGATCCTGGGCAGCTTGGTGCACCGGATTGGTCTTGAAGGTCTCGATGCGGTCGCGGTTTTGCTCTTGCGGCTGCATTTGATCGGCCGGCATGGGCGCCAGCTGACCCATCGGCCTGGAACCAGCGACGGCGCCAGCCGGCATCTCTGCAGGCTGCATGGCGGTTGCCGGCGCCTGGGCATTCGCGCGTCCGCCGGCGGCCAGCTGGTCAACCTCCGCAGGTGCAGGCGGCGGCGCAGGCAGCGCCTGTGGTACTTGCTTGGCAAAGTCCTTCAACGCCCCGTATTCCTGCCTGGTCCGATCATCGGATCGGCTCAATTCAGTTTTCGGCGGCGATGCCGGTGCGACCTGCGCCTCGTCTTCGACGCGCCTCTCGCTGTCGGCGCTGGTCTTCTTCTCCTTGGCAGGCGCGGCCGCCAGCGGCTCGCTGATCGCGGGCTGGTTCGGTATCGGCTTCTGCGCAACCGGCTTGTCGGCCACCGTTTCGGTGACCTTCCCGTTTGAAATAACGGGCGGCTGCTCCCTCAGCATCTCAAAAGCGGCATAGCCGGCGATAGGCAGCGCGACCAGCGCGGTCAGGGCCGGGGTGGCAATGAGTTTCCGTTGCATGATCTCTCTCCAGAGCCTTTGTGCTCGCTCCGTGAGACGAAGACCTGCCGGCGATCCTTGGGGGGCGGTCGAAATTTTTTCGTTCAAGTCGAAGGCGTGCATCGCGGCGGCCAACGCACGCGTTTGCGCTTCGCTGTCCGGCGCCGGAACTGCCAGATTGCGCAGCCTTTCGAGTTCGTTGTCGTCGACCATGGTCACACTTCCCCGGCTGAGCGCATGAGCAGCTTCAGCCGTTTCTTCGCTTCATGGATGTGCCAGGAAACCGTCGCCTCCGAGATCGCCATCACCTCGGCCGCAGCCGCGTGGCTCAACCCTTCGCCATAGACGAGCAGCACCGCGTCGCGCTGCTTGTCCGGCAGCATGCGCACCGCCGCCCACAGCGCCTCGGCCGGGTCCTGGGCTTCCGCCGAGCCCTCCCCCGCGATCAGCGCATACGTGCCGAAGGCCTCGGTCTTGGCGCTGTCGCGGGCGCGCTTGCGCATCATGTCGCGCGAAGCGTTCAGTGTCATGGCGTAGAGCCAGGTCGTGAACGCGCCATTGCCCTGATAGTCGCGGATTGCCCGGCCGAGCCGCACGCAGACATCCTGGGCGATGTCTTCGGCATCGGCCTTGCGGCCGCACCAGCGATAGGCGGCGCGATAGACGAAGCCATAGTGCCTTTCGAGCAGTTTGCCGAAAGCCCCCCTGTCTCCACCCCTCGCCCGCCCGATCAATTCGGCATCGGAGGCTTCGCTGTCGTCCAGCATCATCGCCGTCATTTGCCTGTTGGACGAAGGCTAATGGCGATTCCTTGGGACGATGGAAAGATTTTTTTGCGGCGGCCTCCGCACCCTACCCCAAGGTTTCGGCGAACAGCGTGATCAGCCGCTTCCAATGGCGCTCGGCGCCCGCTTCGTCATAGACGCTGTGGTCCTTGACGCACCAGCCATGACCGACGCCGACATAGTTCTCGATCGTGTGGTCGACTTCGGCGACCCTGAGCACCTCTGCCAGCCGGGCTGATTGCTCCGGCGGAAAGCTACGGTCCGCGCCGGCGACCCCGACGTAGATGCGTGCCTTGATCGACGCCGCCTTCCGGTGCGGGCTGTCGGGCACGTCGCTTGCCAGATTGCCGCCGTGGAAGCTGGCGGCGGCAGCAATGCGGTCGGGATAGGCCGCGGCGGCATTGAGAGCCCGCGCGCCGCCCATGCAATAGCCGACGACGCCGACCGGCCCGTCCAGGCCTTCGGCAGTGAGCGCATCGAGGAAGGCCGCGCTGTCGCGGATGGTCATCTCTTGCGTGGTGCCACCGCTCAGCGCCGTCAGTTGAGCCCTGGTCCTATCCTCAGCAAACGCAGTCTTCGGGTCGAACGGTCCATAGGGCACGCTGCGATAGAACAGATCGGGCAACAGCACGGCATAGCCATGCCCTGCGAGGCGTTCGGCCATCTGGTCGAGCGTCGGCCGCGGGCCGAAAATATCCATGTAGAGGATGACGCCGGCCCTGGCCGCCGCCGCCGGTCGGAACAGCCCGGCCTTGGCCTTCCCGTCCCGGGTTTCGATCTCGATCTCTTGCTTGGCCATGCTGCTCTCCGTCGTCTGTCCGCGCGATAGATATCCGGCTGGAGCGGCCCGGCAAGACAATCCCGGAGCCTGGCGTTCAAGATTTCGTGCGGTTGGCCTTCATCTTACAGCCGAGCAAAGGCCGCCATATGAAAGGCCTGCACCTCTGGCCGATAGCGATAGTCCGCCCCGTAGGGACATGCGTTGCGGTCGAGGCAGCCGCTCGTGCGGCACAGGCCGCCTCCGGGGCCGCGCACATGCCCAAGACAGGCTTCATGGGCAAAACCCTGCTCGGAATAGGCATCGACCGGACAGGAATTCATGCAGGGTTTTTCGACGCATGTGTCGCAGAGATGAATCGGTTCTTGAGGTTCGGGGAGGAAAATCTCTTCCTCGAACAGCAGCGCGCCGCGATAGGCATGCCAGAGCCCATACTGCGGATGCATGAGGATGCCGAGCGGCGACGGCTTCAACCCTTCCGCCCGCATCGCCCATTGCTGGAACGGCAGATAGGGCCTGTCGGAGGGCGACACGGCGCGAGCGCCGAACGCTTGCGCCACCGCGCCGATCACCTCCCGCGACCAGGTGTCGAGCGGGTTGACGATCCCGCTGGCCCGCTGCCCAAGCCAGCGCTGGAAGTGCGGCCAGAGTGCGACGCCGGCCTGCCCGACCAGGAGGGCGGACTTGGCAGGCGCGCCTGAAAGCCCCGCAGGCACGGCTTCATCACTAGCGAAGCGAAAGCCGCCCCGAAGGATCAGGCCGTGGGCGGCAAGCGCGGCCGCGGTCCCTTCGATCGTGCCGCGCGAAAAGATCATCCCTTCTTGTCCGGGTCGGAGAACGCGCTCCGCCAGACTTCCTTATGGATGATGTTGGCGACTTTAGCCCGGCCTGACTCGGGCTCCTTTCAAGTGAAGGCGTCGGCCATCGAGGCCTTCTTCCTGTCGATGAAATCCTTCAGTGCCTCGTCGATCGCCGGATCGAGATGCGGTGCTTCGTAGCTTTCCAGCCAGCGGCGGGCGAGCTCGTTGGCGCGCTGCGGCGCTGTCTTTTCGCCTTCGGCCAGCCACTGCTCGTAGGAATTGTTGTCGGCGATGTTGGAGCGGTAGAAGGCGGTCTGGAAATTCGCCTGCGTGTGGTCGCAGCCGAGATAGTGGCTGCCCGGACCGACCTGGCGGATGGCGTCCATCGCCTGGCCGTTCTCCGACAGGTCGACGCCCTCGGCGAATTTCTGCGTCATGCCGAGCTGGTCGATGTCCATCATGAATTTCTCGTAGCAGGAGGCGAGACCGCCCTCGAGCCAGCCGGCCGAATGCAGCACGAAGTTGGTGCCGGCAAGGATGGTCGAGTTCAGCGTGTTGGCGCTCTCATAGGCCGCCTGCGCATCTGGGACCTTCGAGGCGCAGAGCGAGCCGCCGGTGCGGAACGGCAGGCCGAGCCGGCGGGCGAGCTGCGCTGCGCCATAGGAAACCAGCGACGGTTCCGGTGTGCCGAAAGTCGGCGCGCCCGACTGCATCGAGATCGACGAGGCGAAAGTGCCGAACAGCACCGGCGCGCCGGGCCTGATCAGCTGCGTGAACGAGGCGCCGGCAAGCACCTCGGCCAGGATCTGCGTCAGCGTTCCGGCAACCGTCACCGGGCTCATCGCGCCGGCCAGGATGAACGGCGTGACAATGCAGGCCTGGTTGTGGCGCGAATAGACTTTCAGCGCGCCGAGCATGGTCTCGTCGAACACCATCGGCGAGTTGGCGTTGATCAGGCTGGTCAGCACCGTGTTGTTCTCGACGAAATCCTCGCCGAACACGATCTTGGCCATCGCCACCGTGTCCTCGGCCCGCTCCGGCGCCGTCACCGAGCCCATGAACGGTTTGTCCGAATAGCGGATATGCGAATAGACCATGTCCAGATGGCGCTTATTGACCGGCACGTCGACCGGCTCGCATACCGTGCCGCCCGAATGGTGGATCGACGGCGCCATATAGGCGAGCTTCACGAAATTCTGGAAATCCTCAAGCGTTGCGTAGCGGCGGTTGCCGTCGAGGTCGCGCACGAAGGGCGGGCCGTAGACCGGCGCGAACACCGTCCCTTTGCCCCCGATCTGCACCGAACGCTCCGGATTGCGCGCATGCTGGGTGTAGATCGAAGGCGCGGTCTTGAGCAGCGAGCGGCAAAGCCCCTTGGGAAAATGCACGCGCTCGCCTTTCACATCGGCGCCGGCCTCTTTCCACAGCGCGAGCGCCTCGGCGTCGTCGCGGAAGATGATGCCGATCTCTTCCAGCACCGTGTCTGTGTTCTTCTCGATCAGCGCCAGGCCTTCCTCGTCGAGGACCTCGTAGACGTTGATCTTGCGCTTGATGTAGGTGAGCTGGGTGCCCGGACCGCCGCCTGCGCGCGCCGCGCGCCTGGCCGCCGCGCCGCCGCTGGCGCCGCGTCCGCGTCGTCCGCCCGACGCTTCCTGCTCGACTGCCGCGTTATCGCTCATGATCGTTCTTCCTATAGATTTTAGATTTGGGCCTGAATTGGCTCGCGGCCGGTTCGCCGCCGCTTCTTTCCGGATCGTAGCCATGCACCCTATTGAAAACGGCTCGCCAGCGCCAACGCCTGTCGCAAATTCGACAAGAAAACCGCCAACTTTTCAGTCGCTTTCCTTTTGCGGGAAGTCGCAAATCAGCTATGGCTACCTTGCCCTCGCGGGTTAGGTATTGGCGCATCGATTTTGAGCTGCAGCAAGCATTCGAGCAGCAAGGAGCCCGAGGAAAAAATGTCCGACGACGAGATCATCCTTTCCGAGCTTTCCGACGAGGAACTCGTGCAGCAGATGCATGACGACCTTTATGACGGGCTGAAGGAAGAGATCGAGGAAGGCACGCATATCCTTCTTGAGCGCGGCTGGCAGCCCTACACGGTGCTGACCGAGGCGCTGGTCGAAGGCATGCGCATCGTCGGCGAAGATTTCCGCGACGGTATCCTGTTCGTGCCGGAAGTGCTGCTCTCGGCCAATGCCATGAAGGCCGGCATGGCCATCCTGCGCCCGCTGCTTGCCGCCACCGGCGCGCCCAAGCAGGGCAAGATGGTGATCGGCACCGTCAAGGGCGACATCCACGACATCGGCAAGAACCTCGTCGGCATGATGATGGAAGGCGCCGGCTTCGATGTCATCGACCTCGGCATCAACAATGCGGTCGAGAAATATCTGGAAGCGATCGAGCAGCATCAGCCCGACATCATCGGCATGTCGGCGCTGCTCACCACGACCATGCCCTATATGAAGGTCGTCATCGACACGATGAAGGAAAAGGGCATTCGCGACGATTACGTCGTGCTGGTCGGCGGTGCGCCGCTCAACGAGGAATTCGGCAAGGCCGTCGGCGCCGACGCCTATTGCCGCGATGCCGCGGTGGCGGTCGAGACAGCCAAGGACTTCATGAAGCGCAAGCACAACGTTCGCGCTTCCGCCTGATCCCAGGGCATCAGGATGGATCGAAAAAAGCCGCGCCTTGCAGCGCGGCTTTTTTGTTCCCAGATGATGATGAGGCTGAACGATCAGTTGGCGACAGTGTCTTTGACCGCCCTCGCCGTTGATTTGACGTCCTTGCCGACGCCTCGAATGGTGTTGGCGCAGGCGGTGAGTGCAAGCGCGCAGGCAAGGATGGCAATCGGCGCGATGCGTAGCAGTTTCATGGGTGTCTCCCTCAACAGATAATTAGCCCCGCAGCGAAAACCGGCTCGACTGGTTCATGGTCAAAACGCAAAAAACGAAACCGAATCAAACAGACAGGCTGCTCGTCATCGCCTGCGGGATGATTGCGCGCGAAGTTTTGGCCGTCAAGCAACAGCTAAAGCTCGATCACCTTGAGTTGACCTGCCTGCCGGCCGAGTTCCACTTCTATCCGGACCGCATCGCGCCGGCCATGGACAAGGCCATCGAAAAGGCCAAAGCGGAAGGCTACAACCACATCTTCGTCGGCTATGCCGATTGCGGCACCGGCGGCATGCTCGACCACGTGATCGAGAAGCATGGCGTGGAGCGCATGGCCGGCCCGCATTGCTTCGCCTTCTACCAGGGCATGGACGCCTATGCGAAGGTCGCCGACGGCGACATGATGTCGTTCTACATGACCGACTTCCTCTGTCGCCAATTCGACGCCTTCTTCATCAAGCCGCTCGGGCTCGACAGGCATCCCGAGCTTATCAAGGACTATTTCGGCAATTACGAGAAGCTGATCTATCTCGCGCAAACCGACGATCCGGATCTCGACAAGGTTGCCGAGAAAGCCGCCGCCATGCTCGGCCTCGCCTACGAGCGTCGCTCGACCGGCTATGGCGATCTGACGAGCGAACTGGCGCGGGCGGCAGCCAACGCTTGAGGCTCTCGCAGGGCTGCTTCAACGGCGGCCAGCGGGTCGGACGATCGACTTGCAGACGAAGCCCCCTCGCCTCCGCTGGCAAGCCGGATGACAGCGGCCTGCGAACGGGTAAGTTGTGCCCCAAGCAGACCAAACAGCTATTCCAGCCACCGATTCGGGAAACGTCCATGATCCCTCGCCTGCTGCTTCCCGCCCTTTGCCTTATCGGCTTCGCCCTGCCCGCCTATGCCGATGGCGAGGTGCAGAAGCTGATCACCGCCGCCGACAAGGCGCGACTGGATAAATATGGCGAAACGCGCAAGGCGGCTCTCGAAGAGGCAAAGGCCGGCGATCCGGCTGAGGTCAAGCAACTCGATGCGCTGCTCGCCAAGCCGCTGGTCGCTTTCTCCGGCAAGGATCTGACCGGCAACTGGAAATGTCGCACCATCAAGGCCGGCGGCTTGAGCCCGCTAGTTATCTATGGCTGGTTCAAGTGTAAGGTCACCGGGGACGGCTCGGGTTGGCGGCTGCAGAAGATCAGCGGCTCGCAGCGCACCACCGGTCGCTTCTTCGACGACGGTGAGAAGCGCGCCATCTATCTCGGCTCGTTTTCGGTCAATGACGAAAAGGCCAAGCCCTATGGCAGCGGCGCCGAAAGCGACCAAGTGGGCTATGCCTTCCGCAACAGTGCCACCGAGTGGCGCATCGAATTCCCCGCGCCCTATTATGAATCGAAGCTCGACATCATGGAATTCAAGCGCTGACTGAGCCCGAAAAGTTGCAGAGTTTTCGGACCAGGATCATGCGCGACCATTGGCTCACTAAGGGTTAACCCGCTCTCCCTAGCATGCGCCCGACTTTGAGAGCGGGTGCTTGCCATGGCAACGTCGGAATCCGGTCCGCGGCGGACTGTTGTCGTCACCGAAGGCGGTCCGCATATCTGGGCAATCGTCAACGCCATCGCCGATCGCGTCGGCCCTGTGAGTGTCATCCTCGAAACCCCTGAATCAAAAAAGCGTTTGCTGCTCGGCCGCGCCCGCCGCCAGGGCTGGATCTCGGCCATCGGCCAGCTCGGCACGATGGTGCTGACCAGGCTTGGCAAGCGGTTCTTTGCCGGCCATGCTGCACGGCTGATTGCCGAGGAAAAGCTCGAGACAGAACCTCGCCCGACCCAGACGATCATCCATGTGCCTTCCGCCAACGGTCCGGAATGCCTTCAGGCGATCGAGAAGATCGGGCCGGGCGTCGTGCTCCTCGCCGGCTGCCGGCTGCTGTCGAGGAATATGCTCGCGAAGATGCCTTGCCCGGTGCTCAACTATCACGCCGGCATTGCCCCGAAATATCGTGGCATGAATGGCGGCTACTGGGCGCTGGCCTCTGGTGATCGAGGGAATTTCGGCACCACTGTGCATCTGGTCGATGCCGGCGTCGACACCGGCGGAGTGCTGAAGCAGGCGCGCGGCAAGTCGAAACGCGGCGACACCATCGCCAGCTACGCGCTGCGGCAGGCGGCATTTTCCCGCGACATCTGCGTCCAGGCAGTGGCCGAGGCGCTGGCGGGAAAACTTACGACGATCGATCCCGGCCTGCCCTCGAAACAGTGGTTTCACCCGACGATTTGGTCCTACCTCTGGACCGGCCTGACGAAGCGCGTCTGGTAATCTGCCGGCGTCGGAAATTCAGCACTCGCTTTGCGTCATCGCCAGCGTCGCTTTTGAAGGCGCGCGCGTCGTCCCATAACAAGCGGCACAAGGGCGCATGCGGCAATGCTCCCAACATCGAGGAGTTGAGAATTCATGGCCGATCTGATCGTCGTCTATTGGCGCGATATCCCTGCGCAGGTCATCGTCAAGAAAGGCCGGCAGAACGCCAAGCGCGAGCTGCCGCTGCGCTTCACCGAGGCGATCGACATGTGCGCCATGCGCACGGGCGCCGGCGGCACCGACGATTACCTCGCCGAATGGCGTAAGGCCGATCCGGTTCCGGTCGGCGACGACATCGAAGCCGAGGTCGAGAAGGCCTACCAGGAACTCGATACGAAATATGACCGCGAGCGGCTGGTCGCTCTGGTCAAGGCTGGCGGGAAAGAAAATGTCTGAGAAGCAGCCGGCGGTCACCCAGGCCACCCTGGTCAAGAAGGCGGCGCCGAAGTCCGACTACAAGCCTGCGGACGTGTCGCCGCAACGCCGCGTTCAGCGCACTTTTGCCGTGAGGTTGTGGTCCATCCGCCATTCGCGACTGCTCGAATGGTTTTATGGCAGGTTCGCCGATGTCTTCCTGCTCTTGCATCCTTTGTGGAAGGGCATCGGCTACGGCCGCGTCGAAGCGCCGGTGAAATTCGTCGAGAAACGCGTCAAGGGCTTCATGTTCGACTGCCGCATGTGCGGCCAGTGCGTGCTCTCCTCCACTGGCATGTCGTGCCCGATGAACTGCCCGAAGCAACTGCGCAACGGCCCGTGCGGCGGCGTGCGCGCCAACGGCAATTGCGAGGTCGAGCCGGACATGCCCTGCGTCTGGGTCAAGGCCTGGGAAGGCTCCCGCAACATGAAGCATGGCGACAAGATCCTCACCGTGCAGAAGCCGGTCGATCAGTCGCTGCGCGAAACCTCGGCCTGGCTCAGGGTGACCGCGCAGGCGGCCGCGGCGCGTGAAGCCGCCCAGAACCCGCAGAACCCCGGAGCTTCAGCATGAGCATCCGCCACCAGCGCGACGAGAACCCGGCCGGCGTTCACCTGCCGCTCGATCACCTGCCCGGCCATTCGTCGCGCGGTCGGTTGGAGCGCGTGCTGCGCCGCGGCGAGTTCGCGGTGACGACCGAGCTCAACCCGCCCGACAGCGCCGACCCGGAAGACGTCTACAACCGCGCCAAGATCTTCGACGGTTGGGTCGACGCCATCAACGCGGTCGACGCCTCCGGCGCCAACTGCCACATGTCTTCGGTCGGCATCTGCGCGCTTTTGACCCGCATGGGCTACGCCCCGATCATGCAGATCGCGTGCCGCGACAAGAACCGCATCGCCATTCAGGGCGACGTGCTGGGCGGGGCGGCAATGGGCGTCGCCAACATGCTCTGCCTCACCGGCGACGGCGTGCAGGCCGGCGATCAGCCGGGCGCCAAGCCGGTCTTCGACCTCGATTCCATGTCGCTGCTCGAAACCATCCGCATCATGCGCGACAACGGCAAGTTCCTGTCCGGCCGCAAGCTGACGACGCCGCCGCAGGTCTTCCTCGGTGCTGCCGTAAACCCCTTCGCGCCGCCTTACGATTTCCGTCCCATCCATCTCGGCAAGAAGATTGCCGCCGGCGCGCAATTCGTGCAGACGCAATATTGCTTCGATGTGCCGATGTTCCGAAACTTCATGCAAAAGGCGCGCGACCTCGGCCACACCGAAAAAGTCTTCATCCTGTGCGGCGTCGGGCCGCTCGCCTCTGCCAAGACCGCCAAATGGATCCGCTCCAACGTGCCGGGCATCCATATCCCCGATGCGGTGATCAAGCGGCTCGAAGGCGCGCAGGACCAGAAGAAGGAAGGCAAGCAGCTCTGCATCGACATCATCAACGAGGTGAAGGAAATTGCGGGCGTCGCCGGCGTCCATGTGATGGCCTACCGCCAGGAAGAGTATGTCGCCGAGATCGTCGATGAATCCGGCGTGCTGAAAGGCCGCCAGCCCTGGAAACGGGAGATCCGTCGCGACGACCAGATCGTCGCGGAGCGGCTCGACCACATACTGCACGACGAGATTACCGAAACCCAGGTCGACATGGTGAAGACCGCGCATTGATGTATGTCGCCCAAAAGTGAGAACCGGTTTGGGGCAACGACATACATGAACTTAAAGTCCAAGGCGCGGCCGGCACCCGTCCGCTTGAACAAGACCAGATAACGATATAAAGAACTCTTTATATCCCGACGGAGAGATTGCATGACCCGCACCATCGTCGCCTCGGCGACCCGAGAAATCGTCATCGGCTTCGATCAGCCCTTCTGCGTGATCGGCGAGCGCATCAACCCGACCGGCCGCAAGAAGCTGGCCGCCGAGATGGTGGCCGGCAACTTCGAGACCGTCATCAAGGATGCGCTGGAACAGGCCGCCTGCGGCGCCACCATGCTCGACGTCAATGCCGGCGTCACTGCCGTCGACCCCAATGCGACCGAGCCGGCGCTTTTGGTGCAGACGCTGGAGATCGTGCAGAACCTGGTCGATCTGCCGCTGTCGATCGACTCTTCGGTGACCGCCGCGATCGAGGCGGCGCTGAAGGTCGCCAAGGGGCGCCCGCTGGTCAACTCCGTCACCGGCGAGGAAGAGAAGCTTGAAGCCATCCTGCCGCTGGTCAAGAAATACAACGTTCCGGTCGTCGCCATCTCAAATGACGAGACCGGCATCTCGATGGATCCGGACGTCCGCTTCGCGGTCGCCAAGAAGATCGTCGAGCGCTGCGCCGATCACGGCATTCCCGCGCATGACGTCGTCGTCGATCCGCTGGTGATGCCGATCGGCGCGCTGGGCGATGCCGGCCGCCAGGTGTTCGCACTGCTGCGCCGTCTGCGCGAGGAACTCAAGGTCAACACCACTTGCGGCCTTTCCAACATCTCGTTCGGCCTGCCGCATCGCCACGGCATCAACGCCGCCTTCATCCCGATGGTGATCGGCGCCGGCATGACGAGCGCCATCATGAATCCGGTCCGCCCGCAGGAGATGGAGGCCGTGCGCGGCGCCAACGTGCTCAACGGCACCGACGAGAACTGCACCAACTGGATCCGCACCTACAAGGACTACAAGCCGGCCGAAGGCGGCCATGCGGTCGCGGCTCCGGTCGCGGTCACCGCCCCTGGCGATGGCGCCGCCGCTGCCGGCGGGCGTCGCCGCGGCGGTCGTGAAGCCCGCATGGCCAGGGGGTAAGCGCGCAATCGTGAGCCGCATTGCAAACAGCCCTGATCCGGTCGCATCGTCGATGCGGTCGGAGAAGTCTGCTTTGCGGTCAGGCGACGCCCAATATGGCGTCGAACAACGCCATTCCAGCCCAGGATCCGAAGATGCCTGTGCCGCCGCCGACGATGACATCATCGTCGTAGGCGGGCCAGAATGCGTGGAGCAGGAGCGCTCCGACGATCGCGCCGAGAATTCCGGAGGCCAGATATTGCGGATTGCGCAGCCATGGGCCTTTGAGCACGCGCACCATGGTGAAAGCGGTGAAGATGGCGGGCAGCAGAATATCCGACATGTTTGGCCCCTGGACCAACGTACACTCCACCCAACAGTAAAACGATCCGTTAAACGGTATCGGCAATTGCCATCGAGACGCGTGCCAGCATGAATCCCCCGCCCAACATCACCGATCCGCTTGTGCTGTTCATGCCGTCAGGCAAGCGCGGGCGGTTTCCCGTTGGCACGCCGGTGCTGGACGCCGCGCGCCAGCTCGGCGTCTATGTCGAGAGTGTGTGCGGCGGCCGCGCCACTTGCGGGCGCTGCCAGATCGAGGTGCAGGAAGGCAATTTCGCCAAGCACAAGATCGTCTCTGCCAACGACCACATCTCGCCCAAGGGCGCCAAGGAAGAGCGCTACGAGCGCGTGCGCGGCCTGCCCGAGCGCCGCCGCCTCTCCTGCTCGGCGCAGATTCTCGGCGACCTCGTCATTGACGTGCCGCAGGACACGGTCATCAACGCCCAGACCATCCGCAAGGCAGCCGACACCAGGGTTATCGCTCGCGATACGGCAATCCGCATGTGCTATGTCGAGATTGAAGAGCCCGACATGCACAAGCCGCTCGGCGACCTCGACCGACTCAAGATCGCCTTGATGAAGGACTGGGGTTTCAAGAACGTCGAGTTCGACTTCTATCTCATGCCGCAAGTGCAGGGCATTCTGCGCAAGGGCAATTGGACCGCCACCGCCGCCATCCACAAGGATGCGGACAGCGACATCGCGCGCGTCATCGCGCTGTGGCCGGGCCTGAAGAACGAGGCCTACGGGCTCGCCTGCGACATCGGCTCGACGACCATTGCCATGCATCTCGTGTCGCTGCTGTCGGGCCGCGTCGCCGCCTCTTCCGGCACCTCCAATCCGCAGATCCGCTTCGGCGAGGATCTGATGAGCCGCGTCTCCTACGTGATGATGAACCCGGACGGCCGCGAGGGCATGACGGTCGCCGTGCGCGAGGCCGTTTCCGGACTGGTCGACAAGGTCTGTGCGGAAGGCAATGTCCAGCGCAACGACATCCTCGACGCAGTGTTCGTCGGCAATCCGATCATGCATCATCTGTTTCTCGGCATCGATCCGACCGAGCTCGGCGGCGCGCCGTTCGCGCTCGCCATTTCCGGCGCCGTGCGCATCAAGGCCTCCGATCTCGGCTTGAAACTGAACCAGGGCGCGCGCCTTTATATGCTCCCTTGTATCGCCGGCCATGTCGGCGCCGACGCAGCCGCGGTCACGCTCTCCGAGGGTCCGCACCGCCAGGACGAGATGATGCTGATCGTCGACGTTGGCACCAATGCCGAGATCGTGCTCGGCAACAGCACGCGCGTCGTTGCGGCCTCCTCTCCCACCGGCCCGGCCTTCGAGGGCGCCGAGATTTCCGGCGGCCAGCGCGCGGCGCCCGGCGCCATCGAGCGCGTGCGCATCGATCCCGACACGCTTGAGCCGCGCTACCGCGTCATCGGTTCGGAACTCTGGTCGGATCAGCCGGGCTTTGCCGAAAGCGTGCAGGCGACCGGCGTCACTGGCATTTGCGGCTCCGGCATCATCGAAGTGGTGGCCGAGATGTATCTCGCCGGTATAATCTCCGAGGACGGCGTCGTCGACGGATCGCTTGGCGCGCGCTCGCCGCGCATCGTCGCCAACGGCCGCACCTTCTCCTATGTGCTGAAGGACGGCGAGCCGAAGATCACCATCACCCAGAACGACGTGCGCGCCATCCAGCTCGCCAAGGCGGCACTCTACGCCGGCACCAAGCTGCTGATGGAAAAGCAGCACACCGACCATGTCGACCGCATCCATTTCGCCGGTGCCTTCGGTTCTTTCATCGACCCGAAATACGCCATGGTGCTGGGGCTCATTCCCGATTGCGATCTCGACAAGGTCTCGGCCGTCGGCAACGCCGCCGGCGCCGGCGCGCGCATGGCGCTCCTCAATCGCGGCTACCGCCGTGAGATCGAGGAGACGGTGAGCAGGATCGAAAAGATCGAAACCGCGCTGGAACCAAAATTCCAGGAGCACTTCGTCTACGCCATGGCCCTGCCGAACAAGGTCGACCCTTTCCCGAAGCTCGCGGCCGCAGTGAAGCTGCCGCCGCGCAAGACGGTCGGCGAGGACGGCACCGCAGGCGACGCCACCCCGCGCCGGCGCTCGCGCGAGGAACGGGCGGCGCGGCGTGGGCGCGAATAGGGTCCCCTTCGCCCGACGCCTCTCTTTAGTTCGTATGCATGCAAATGTTTCCGGATCCATCGATCCGGAAACCGGAACGCTGTTTTCGTGAAATCCGCCGGAAACATGCCGGGCGCATTTAGCCCGCCACCGAAGGGCTGGCGCGAAATGTCTTCGAGCCGGCGCGACCTTCCGGAGGAACCCACTATGTCGATGTTCGATAACCTCGGCCGCTTCGGCGTGACCATCAGGCAGGCTCATGCCCGGAGCAAGGCGATCCGCGCGCTCAACGACCTGCCCGTGCATGTGCAGAAGGATATCGGCTGGCCGGCTTCGCCGCCGAGCGACCCGCAGGCAGCCCTGCACGCGCTGCTCCTGGGAACCGCCCGCTGATGACCTTCGCCGACAAATGTAAGCTGCTCGGCAAGCGCCGAGGCCGGCAAGCGGCCTCGGCGATCGGCGACAACAAGTTGCGCGCCGCGCTGCTGCCAGGGCGCCGTTGACGCGACCGCCGTCGCATCACGCCGATGTGCCCGCTGCGAACCTTGACATTTTCAACCTAACTACAATCTTCGCATAGCAGGGGGAATTTCTCTTAGTCGGCTCGACCGATCCGTGTTCCGTATGCCCAGTTTGAAAAGCCACGTCGTTTCGTTCATTCTCAGGCACAGCCGCAAGAAGGCCTTTTCCAGTCCCGAGAATCTGCAGCGCTGGATCGCCTACGCCCGCAAGACCGAAGACTATCATCCGCCGGCTCTTCTGAAGGCGCGGCTGGATATCGCCGAGACCAGCGTCGATGGTTTCCCCGTCTATGAGATCGCACCGAAATCGGGCGAGCGCCGGCGTATCCTCTATTTGCATGGCGGCGCCTTCGTCTTTCAGATCACGTCCTATCACTGGGTGCTGATTGCCGAGATGGCGGAGCGGCTGGGCTTCGGCATCACCGTGCCGATCTATCCGATCGCGCCGGAGTACAATTTCCATGACATGTTCGGCATGGTCGGCGGCGTATACCGGCGCATGCTGCAAGAGACCAATGCCGAGAACATCGTCTTCATGGGCGATTCCGCCGGCGGCAACATGGCAGTCGTGCTCACCATGATAGCCGCCGAGGAAGGCCTGCCCTCGCCGGCGCGCCACGTGCTGATCTCGCCCGGCCTCGATATGTCCTTGTCCAATCCGGAAGTGTTCGAAGCCGAACGCAACGACCCCTGGCTGGGCATCCCCGGCGGGCTCGAGGCGATCCGGCTCTACAGCGCCGGCATCGACCGCTCCGACTGGCACATCAGCCCGCTCTACGGCGATCTCTCGGTGCTGCCGAAGACGCTGCTGCTCACCGGCTCGCGCGACCTGCTCAGCCCGGACAATCTGATCTTCGCCGAACGGGCGCGCGCCGCAGGAATCGAGGTCGATGTCGTCTACGAGGAAGGCATGTTCCACGTCTGGCCGCTGATCGATATGCCGGAAGCGCGGCGCGCACGTGACAGCATTGTCGACTTCCTCACAGCCGAGACCGTACCGCAGCGAGCCCATGCATCGCGCCGAACCACTTATGCGGCGCGACCTGCGCCGGCGGCCGAATAGCTCAGAACTTGCCGGTTTCCCGGAACAGTTCGAAGGTCGCGCGGATGTGGTCGGCAACCGCCTTCACCGGCGCGCTGGCATCGGGTGCCACCACCATGGCGAGATTGTAGGTGCCGATATCGGGCATGCCGTCCTTGGCGCCCAGCGAAACCATCTCGTCGCCGAGGAAGGACTTCGGCAGCGGCGCGACGGCAAGGTCGGCCATGATGGCGGCGCGCTGGCCGGCGGTATGAGCGCTCATATAGGCGATGCGGTAGTTGCGGCCTTCCCGGCCGAGCGCTTCCAGGGCGCCGGCCCGCCAGGCGCAGCCTTCTTCCCAAAGCGAAACCGGCAGCGGTTCGCGCAGATGCGCGCAGCCGCCCTTGGCGCCGGCCCAGACGATCGGCTCGGTTAGCAGCACCTCGGCGCCGACCGCGCTGGTCTTGTAGGAATTGGTGAGCAGCGTAATGTCGAGCGCACGGTCGTCCATGCGGCGGCGCAGATTGACGCTCTGGTCGATGGTGACGTCGACGGCGATCGACGGATGCGATTGCGCGAAGCGCTTCAACACGTGAGGCAGCACGCGCTCGCCATAGTCGTCCGGGGAGCCAAGCCTGACCACACCGACAATGTCGGGAATGATGAACTTCGACACCACTTCGCGGTTGATCGACAAAAGCCGCCGGGCATAGCCGAGAAGCATCTCGCCGTCCGTGGTCAGCGTCACCGAGCGCGCGTCGCGCGCGAAGACGGAACGGCCGAGAATGTCTTCGAGCTTCTTGATCTGCATGGAGACGGCCGAGGGGGTGCGGAACACCGCATTGGCGGCGGTGGTGAAGCTGCCGGTCTCGGCGATCGCCACGAAGGTGCGCAGCACGTCGAGATCGAGCAGCGGCAAAGGATGGTTGAGTGGGGCGTTCATCAGGGCTTGCCTTCAATTTTTCTGATGCAAATGATCATTCCATTTCGTTTGATTGAACATCACTTCGAGCGCATAGTCAACTCGATCGATGCAGGATGCTGCCAAAAGCAGCCATCGAACGACCATGATACAGGCCTGCACTCGACATGAAATGAAGCTGAAACAGACCTGACGTAACCAATTGCCGGGCGCTGCCCGAATCGAGGAGAAAGAAAATGTCTATCCTGTCGTCTATCGGTCGGCTCGCGACCGAATTCAGTGCCGCCCGCGCTCGCTACCAGACCGAACGCGCAATCCATGCGCTGCCGATCGAACTGCAGAAGGATATCGGCTGGCCGGAAGCCGCCGATGCCAAGACTGGATTGCGCTACGGCGTGGGAACCTGGGCCGGAGCCAAGTAAATAAGTGTGCATCACGTGCTAAGGGCCTGCCGCGTGTCAGACCGGCAGGCCCTTTTGTTTGTACTCAAATAACTTTTCCAGCCATGCGGCCGTCGCATGACGCATATGAAGCACTCGCATAGCGACGTCCGTTTCGAATTAAAGCGCTGTAACTAATAGTAAATTTCGAGCGCAGAGCTCAAAAAAGTCGCATGGGATGTCGCTTTTCATAACAAGCGCTTCGTTTTTGCGATTTAGTTTTGGCTGGAGCAGGCCTATATCACCGCCAGCAAAAACGAGCTGCCCCACTCCATCAAGCGAAGGCGACCCGTCTGAGCAACCAAATGGAGATGATGATGAAGCTGTTTGCCCGCCTGTTCCCCCGTCGCGAAATGAACCTGACGACCGCTCTTGAGCGTCAGCGTCTTGCCAAGACCATGCCCGGCCAGACCGGCGCCATGGCTGCCGCTCGCCTCGGCTTCGTTGCCTGACACAGCAGTTTCGAACGGCACCTGGTTGCCGTCGCGCTGAATGAAATTCAACGTCGCCCGGCTCCGCCGTGGCGGCGTTTTTCTTCTGACGGCGCATTCGTTGGAACCTGAAGTAGCAACCTCCAGTCTCGCGCCATCGACGATTGCCCGTTTGCGACCCGTGTCGCAAATTTAATCGTCGCTTAGCCGTCTAGCCGATTGACAGGAATGATTTTTCCTGATGTCGCTATGCTATTAGCGACATTCTGTTCGCGTCATGGCCGCGTGAGGTTTCCCGTGAATGCCGTCAAGCACCCGATCAAGAGATCGTTTGTGTTCTTCCTCATCCCCGACTTCACCATGATCGCCTTCGCAACGGCGCTCGACCCGCTCCGCTCGGCCAACCGGATGCTCGGCTACGAGGCCTATAGCTGGCGCCTGGCCAGTATCGACGGCAAGCCCGTGCGCGCCTCGAACGGCGTCGAATGCGCCGTCAACACCTCGCTCGAGGAAGAGCGCAGGAAGATGGCCGGGCCGGACCGCCCGAACATGGCGATCGTTTGCAGCGGCATGAATGTCGAGCGCTATCATAACAAGTCGGCCTTCGCCTGGCTGCGCGAGGAATACAACCGCGGCGTCGCCGTGGGCGGCCTGTGCACCGGCGCGCACATCCTGGCGGCCGCGGGCCTGCTCTCCAACAAGCGCTGCGCCATCCATTGGGAAAACCTGCCGGGCTTCTCGGAGGCCTTTCCCAAGGCCAATGTCTTCGCCGACCTCTTCGAGATCGACCAGAATGTCTACACCTGCGCAGGCGGCACCGCGGCGCTCGACATGATGCTGAAGCTGATCGGCGACGACTTCGACGAAAGCCTCGTCAACCGCGTCTGCGAGCAGGTGCTGACCGACCGCGTGCGCAGCCCGACGGATCGCCAGCGCCTGCCGCTGCGCGCCCGTCTCGGTGTGCAGAATTCCAAGGTGCTGACCATCATTGAATTGATGGAGGCGAACCTCTCCGAGCCGCTGTCGCTGATCGAGATCGCCGACCATGTCGATCTGTCGCGCCGGCAGATCGAGCGCCTCTTCCGCACCGAGATGGGCCGCTCGCCTGCCCGCTACTATCTCGAGATCCGGCTCGACCGCGCCAGGCATTTGCTCATCCAGTCGTCGCTGCCCGTGGTGGAAGTGGCTGTCGCCTGCGGTTTCGTCTCGGCCTCGCACTTCTCCAAATGCTACCGCGAGCTCTATGCCCGCTCGCCGCAGCAGGAGCGCGTAGACCGCAAGCAGTTGCTGGCCGCCTAAGCGACAAGGCTACGAAAACCTACGGCGGCTGTGCGGTCCGTATCGCCTCAATGCGGATGTCTTCGGTCAACTGCGCCTTCAGCGCCGAGAATTCCGGGCTGGTTTTCAGCCTGGCGTTATGACCGCTCGCCGGTTTGACGACCTCAATATCGGTCGCAATAGCACTCCGCGGACGAGATGCGGTCGTTCCAGCCGGAACCTCCGAAATCGCGGACCCTGCGATTGAGCTTGATCGAGCGGCCGCGCCTTCCTGCATTCTCATAGGC
>NZ_RZSV01000059.1:0-28735 GCF_004023205.1 Mesorhizobium sp. M1A.F.Ca.IN.020.03.2.1
CCCTTCAAAAGCTTCGCCCGCGCCAGTTCCTGGCGCGCGATCTTCTGCGCCTGGACGAGAGAGTTCTTCGCCATGTCCTGCAGGCGCAGGCCGCCGAGCGGCAGCGTGATACCGTCGCCGATCGCCTCGCCATTGATGTCGACGAGCTCCAGGCTGCCGCCGCCAAGGTCGCCGGCGATGCCGTTGGCCGGATAGAAGCCGGAAATGATGCCAAGCGCCGAATAATGCGCTTCCTGGCGGCCGGAAAGCACGCGGATCTCGGTCTTCAGCACATCCTCGGCGCGGTGGATGAAGTCCGGGCCGTTGACCGCCTCGCGCGCGGCCGCGGTCGCCAGCACATAGATGTGCTCGGCGCCGGCCTGATCCGAAAGCGCGCGAAAACGGCGGAACTCCTCCATCGAGCGCGTCACCGCCTCGGGATCGAGCTTGCCCGTCGAAACGATGCCGCGGCCGAGGCCGGCCAGCATCTTTTCGTTGAACAGCATCGTCGGCGAGCGCGCCAGCCCTTCATAGACGACGAGGCGGATCGAGTTCGATCCGATGTCGATGATCGACAGCGGCCGCCGGTCCTGGAGCCGGCCCTGTGAGACTGAAATCACGCGGCGGCGTTCTTCTTGCGGCGCTTGAACTGGGCAATGCGCCTTGGCGCATGCGATTTCAGCGCGTCACCCCGTCCGGAAAGACTCGGATTGGTCATGAAATATTCCTGCGCGTTGAACGGCTCCTCGCCCTCCTCGAGCGCGGCGCGCCGGGAGGTGCCATCAGCCAATACGTCGAAACTTTGCTGATTGTCCATGATGTTGCCGAGCATGATCTGGCCAAGCACCTGTTCATGCACAGTCGGATTGGTGATCGGCACCAGGGTCTCGACGCGGCGGTCGAGATTGCGCGGCATGATATCGGCCGAGGAGATGTAGACGACCGCTTCGTCGGACGGCAGACCGTGGCCGTTGCCGAAGCAGTAGATGCGGCTGTGCTCAAGGAAGCGGCCGACAATCGACTTCACCCGGATGTTCTCGGAAAGACCCGGCACCTGCGGCCTCAGGCAGCAGATGCCGCGCACGACGAGATCTATCTCGACGCCGGCGCGGCTGGCGTCATAGAGAGCGTCGATGACGGTCGGATCGACGAGCGCGTTCATCTTCATCCAGATACGGGCCGGCCTGCCCTCGAGCGCATGGGCGATCTCCTCGGCGATGTGCCTCAGGATGCGGTCGCGCAGCGTGAACGGCGACACCGCAAGACGCATCTCCTCGGCAGGCTCGGCGTAGCCGGTGATGAAGTTGAAGATCTGCGCGACATCGCGCGCGATCGTCGGGTCGGTGGTGAAGAAGGACAGGTCGGTGTAGATGCGGGCGGTGACCGGATGGTAGTTGCCGGTGCCGAGATGTACGTAATTGCGCAGCCGGCCGTCCTCGCGGCGGACCACCAGCGACATCTTGGCGTGGGTCTTCAACTCCAGGAAGCCGAACACGACCTGGACGCCGGCGCGCTCGAGGTCGCGCGCCCAGCGGATATTGGCCTCTTCATCGAAGCGCGCCTTGAGCTCGACGAGCGCCGTCACCGACTTGCCGGCCTCCGCCGCGTCGATCAACGCCCGCACGATCGGGCTGTCGTTCGAGGTGCGGTAGAGCGTCTGCTTGATGGCGACGACTTCCGGATCGGCCGCCGCCTGGCGCAGGAACTGCACCACGACGTCGAAGGATTCGTAGGGGTGGTGGACGATGATGTCCTTCTCGCGGATGGCGGCCAGGCAGTCGCCACCATGCTCGCGGATGCGCTCGGGAAAGCGCGGGTTATAGGGCGTGAATTTGAGGTCGTCGCGCGGGATGGCGACGATCTCGGAGATCTGGTTGAGCGCCAGCGGCCCGGTGAGCACGCTGATGCGGCTCGACGATACTCCGAGCTCGCCGGCGACGAAGTCGCGCAACTCGGCCGGCATCAGCGTGTCGAATTCGATGCGGATGACGGAGCCGCGGCGGCGGCGCTTCAGCGCCGTCTCGAACAGGCGAACGAGGTCTTCCGATTCCTCCTCCACCTCGATATCGCTGTCGCGGATGATGCGGAACGTGCCCGAGCCCTTGACCTCATATCCAGGGAAGAGCTTGCCGATATAGAGGCCGACCGCTTCTTCCAGCGGGATGAAGCGGACATGATGCTTGCGGTCGGGCAGACGGATGAACCGCCGCAGCGCCACCGGCAAGCGCAAGAGCGCGCTCATCTCCTCGCCGTTCTTGCGGTGGCGCAGCTGCAGCGCCATTGAGAAACCGAGATTGGGGATGAACGGAAACGGGTGCGCCGGGTCGATCGACAGCGGCGTCAGCACCGGGAAAACCTGACCCTGGAAATGCTCCTCCAGCCAGGCCTTCTCGTCCTTGGTCAGGCCGTCGCGGGGGATGCTTTCGATGCCTTCTTTGTTGAGCAGCTCCATCAGGACCGACAGGCTCTTCTGCTGGTCTTCCTGCAGGCGCTCGACCTCGCGCAGCAATTGCTCCAACTGCTGCTCAGGCGTGCGGCCGTCCGGACTCTTCAACGCGATGCCCTCGCGCACCTGACCGGCGAGGCCGGCGACGCGCACCATGAAGAACTCGTCGAGGTTTGCGGCCGAGATCGACAGGAAGCGGACGCGCTCGAGCAGCGGGTGATGCTCGTTCAGCGATTCCTCGAGCACCCGGCGGTTGAACTGCAGCCAGGAAAACTCGCGGTTGACGAAACGGTCTGGATTGCCGCCGTCCGGGCTCGCCGCCTCGACGGTGATGAACTCGCTCTGCACCGGCTTCAGTTCGTTCATTGTTCCTGCTCTTGGCCACAACGTCATTCTTTGAGCGCCATACGCCGCCGGACGCGCTATGCACGCTCTAACACGCTTTTATGACGCATGATGTCACGGAATCGCTTCGTTTCCGGCCTCATGCGCTTAACCGGCTCAACTTATCCTCTGCCAGGCTTTTGCGACAGTTTCATTTCATCGATCTTGCAAACCGGCCGGTTATGATCCAGATGCAAACGGGCCGAACTGAAGGAGACGACGATGGCAGGCGGTACCATTCCCCATTTCCAGAACGACGCGGGCCATCCGGCGATCGATATCGGCGTCAAGGAATTCATGTGCACCGGCGCCAATCCGCCTTTCGACCATCCGCATGTATTCCTCGACATGGGTGACGACAATGAAAAGGTCTGCCCTTACTGCTCGACGCTCTACCGCTATTCGCCGAAGCTGAAGGCGACGGAAACCGAGCCTGCCGGCTGCCTCTATATCGACCAGGCCGCCTGATCGCGGATCTGGGTGACCGCTAGACCATGGAGGAGGCGCGGTCCCGGCAGGTCGTCATCGCCGGGGCCGGAATCGCCGGACTGACGGCAGCTCTTGCCTTTGCCGAACACGGCCAAGCCGTCACGGTGCTGGAACAGGCCAGCCAGCTCGAAGCGGTGGGCGCCGGCATCCAGCTTTCCCCCAACGCCACCTGTATGCTCAGCCGGCTCGGCGCGCTCGACCGGTTGCGGTTGAACGCGATCCGCCCGGAAGCGGTGGTGCTGAAGGACGCTGCCACCTTGCGCGAACTGGCGCGCGTGCCGCTCGGCCAGGCCGGCGAAGAGCGCTGGGGCGCGCCCTATCTGGTGGCACACCGCGCCGACCTGCAGACGGCGCTGACGGCGCGGATGGCGGAGCATCCCGAGATCCAACTCCTCACCGGCGCGCGGGTGACGGACGTTGCCGTTCAGCCGCAAAACATCACCGTCACCGCCGAAACGGATAGCGGCAACATCGAGGCCGCCGGCGGCCTGCTGATCGGCGCCGACGGCGTCTGGTCGTCGGTTCGCAGGCTGCTTGCGGGTCGAGAGCCGGCTTTCGGGAAGAACCGCTTCTCGGGCGAGCTGGCCTGGCGCGCAACGGTCGCATCGACAAGCGCCGCCGGCCAGGCTTTTGCAGCAATCGCCGCCGGCGACTGCATCACCGCCTTCCTCCATCCCGGCTTCCATATGGTCGCGTATCCGGTGAGCAAGGGCAGCGCCTTCAACCTGGCCGCTTTCACCAGAGGCGATCGCATCGCCGAAGGCTGGTCCGGCCATGCGGACCCCGCCATCCTCGCCAGCGCCATGCGCGGTACGTCGCCCGCGCTGGCAAGGCTTGCCGGACTTGCCGGGCCATGGACGGCGTTTCCGATCCACACCGTCGAGCAACGTCGCTGGACGATGCCGAAGGGCGTAGCCCTGATCGGAGACGCGGCGCACGCCATGACCCCGTTCGCGGCGCAGGGCGCGGCGATGGCGATCGAGGATGCCGCGATGCTCGCCGATCTGGTCGCCGAATTCGACGGCGATCCGCGGCAGAGCCTCACCACATGGGAAAATCTCAGGCGCCCGCGCATCGAGAAGGTGCTCAGACGCGGCGCGCTCAACCGCATGGCCTGGCACGCCTGGGGCCCGGTTGCAATCGCGCGCAACCTGGTGCTGGCGACGCGCCCGGCGGAGAAGCTCGCGGGAGATTTGGACTGGCTCTATGGCTGGGAGGAGCGGAACAGGCGGTGAGGCGTTCGCTGCAGCGGTGTCCTGCACGACCGCCAATGCTACCGCGCCTCGACAACTATGGAAGGCGAGACCGGCAGCGCGCTTCACCAACCGGTCGCTCAAAAGCCCGGCCGTTGGCGGCCGGGCTTCTCGAATTGGCGTCAGAAGCTCAGTGCAGGATCTGCGACAGGAACAGTTTCGTGCGCTCATGGCGCGGATTATCGAAGAACTCGGCCGGCGTGTTCTGCTCGACGATCTGGCCCTGGTCCATGAAGATCACACGGTTGGCGACCTTGCGGGCAAAGCCCATCTCGTGGGTGACGCAAAGCATGGTCATGCCTTCCTCGGCAAGGCCAACCATCGTCTCCAGCACTTCCTTGATCATTTCCGGGTCGAGCGCCGAGGTCGGCTCGTCGAACAGCATGATGCGCGGGTTCATGCAGAGCGAGCGGGCGATCGCCACGCGCTGCTGCTGGCCGCCGGAGAGCTGTCCAGGATATTTGTTGGCCTGCTCCGGGATCTTGACGCGCTTCAGGAAATGCATGGCGATTTCCTCGGCCTGCTTCTTTGGCGTCTTGCGCACCCAGATCGGCGCCAGCGTGCAGTTCTCCAGGATTGTCAGATGCGGGAACAGGTTGAAGTGCTGGAACACCATGCCGACCTCGCGGCGCACCTCGTCGATCTTCTTCAGATCGTTGGTGAGTTCCTTGCCGTCGACGATGATCTTGCCCTTCTGGTGCTCTTCCAAGCGGTTGATGCAGCGGATCATGGTCGACTTGCCGGAGCCGGACGGACCGCAGATGACGATGCGCTCGCCGCGCATCACCTTGAGGTTGATGTCCTTCAGCACATGGAACTCGCCATACCATTTGTGCATGCCGACGATGTCGATGGCGACATCTGTCGTCGAGATGTGCATCTTCTTGGCATCGACCTTGAGGTCTTCCGCGCTGACGGCGTTTTCGGTGGCCATGGCCAATTCCCCTTTTTATCGTTTGTAGCCGGTGTCCAGCCGGCGCTCGGTATACATTGAATAGCGCGACATGCCGAAGCAGAACAGCCAGAACACGAAGGCGGCGAAGATCAAGCCGGACTTCGGGGTCTGCGGCGTCGCCCAGTTGGGATCGGAGAAATTCTGCTTCACCACGCCGAGCAGGTCGAACATCGAGATGATGAGCACCAGGCTGGTGTCCTTGAACATGCCGATGAAGGTGTTGACGATGCCGGGAATGACCAGCTTCAGCGCCTGCGGCAGCACGATCAAGCCCATCTTCTGCCAATAGCCGAGGCCGAGCGAATCGGCGCCCTCATACTGGCCCTTCGGGATCGCCTGGAGGCCGCCGCGCACCACTTCCGCCATATAGGCGGCGGCAAACAGCGACACGCCGATCAGCGCCCTGAGGTACTTGTCGAAGGTAACGCCCTCGGGAAGGAAAAGCGGCAGCATGACGCTGGCGAAGAACAGCACGGTGATCAGCGGAATGCCGCGCACCGTCTCGATGAAGACGACGCAAAGCCATTTGACGATCGGCATCTGGGAGCGACGGCCGAGCGCCAGAGCGATGCCCAGGGGCAGCGACACGGCCATACCAACGAAGGAGAGACTGAGCGTCACCAGCAGCCCACCCCAGCGCGAGGTCTCGACATGCGGCAGGCCGAACACACCGCCGACCAAAAGGAAGTGGGCGACGACCGGCAGCACGAGGAAGAGCAGGATGGCGTTCAGCCCCTTGCGCGGCACGCGCGGGATCAGCATAGGCACCAGCAACACCACGAACAGGATGGCGACCAGGATAGGCCGCCAGCGTTCCTCGATGTGATAGGTGCCGAACATGAACTGGCCGAACTTCGCGTTGACAAAAGCCCAGCAGGCGCCGGTCCAGCCGTCGGGCTGGATGCCGCCTTGCGAGACGGTGGCGCAGACCGTGCGGTCCGGCCCGGTCCACACTGCGTTTATGAAGGCCCAGTTGATGACCTGCGGCAGGATCCAGGCGACTATGGCGATGCCGAGGATGGTCAGGATAGTGTCGCCAACCGAGGCGGTCAGGTTCTTGCGCACCCAGGCATAGGCGCCGCGCTCGCCAGGAGGCGCCGGCTGCGCCAGCGTCATCTCGGTGCGCACCCAGGACATGTCGTGTTCCTGCATGGCTCTACCTCTCCACCAGCGCCATTCTGGCGTTCACCACGTTCATCACCGCAGAGGTGACGAGGCTCAGCACCAGATAGGCGATCATCATGAGAAACACGCCCTCGACCGCTTGGCCGGTCTGGTTGAGTACCGTGCCGGCGGTGGCGGTGAGATCGGGGTAGCCGATGGCGATCGCCAGCGAAGAGTTCTTGGTGAGGTTCAGATACTGGCTGGTGAGCGGCGGGATGACGATGCGCATCGCCTGCGGGATCACCACCAGGCGCAGGATCGGCCCGGAGCGTAGGCCGAGTGCAGCCGCCGCTTCGCTCTGGCCTTTGCTCACGCCCTTGATGCCGGCGCGCACGATCTCGGCGATGAAGGCGGCCGTGTAGAAGGAAAGCGCCAGCAGGAGCGACAGGAACTCAGGCTTGATCTGAAATCCGCCTGTCAAATTGAAGGTCGACTGCTTCGGGAAGTCAAAGGTAAGCGGCATGCCGGCGAGCAGGAAGGCGAGCACGGGCAGGCCGACGATCAGGGCGACCGAGGTCCAGAACACAGGAAATTGCTGGCCGGTGGCCATCTGCCGCTGGCGCGCCCGGTGCGCGACAAACCATGCCATGGCGAGCGCCACGACGAAAGCGACCAGAACCAGCCAGGAGCCGTCGCCCCAGACACCGCGCGGAAAATAGAAGCCGCGCTGGTTGAGGAAGGAGCCGAACGGCAGGTGATAGCTCTCGCGCGGCGGCGGCAGCACCGCGAGCACGCCAGAATACCAGAAGAAGATGACCAGCAGCGGCGGGATATTGCGGAAGATCTCGACATAGACCGTGCAGATCTTACGGATCAGCCAATTTTGCGATAGCCGGCCGATGCCAATGATGAAGCCGACTATGGTGGCCAGGACAATGCCGGCGGCGGCAACGATGATTGTGTTGAGCAAGCCGACGATGAGCGCACGGCCATAGGTTGCGTCCGACGTATAGGCAATCGGCGTGTCGGAGATATCGAAACCGGCCCTGTTCCTGAGGAACTGGAAGCCTGAAGCGATATGAAGGCGCTGGAGGTTCTCGATGACGTTGTTGACGATCCACCAGATCGAAACGAACAGAAGAATTACGACCAGCGTCTGAAAGAACAGGGCGCGTATTTTC
The DNA here is from genome assembly GCF_004023205.1 of Mesorhizobium sp. M1A.F.Ca.IN.020.03.2.1. Lineage (NCBI taxonomy): Bacteria > Pseudomonadati > Pseudomonadota > Alphaproteobacteria > Hyphomicrobiales > Phyllobacteriaceae > Mesorhizobium > Mesorhizobium sp. M1A.F.Ca.IN.020.03.2.1. Next base: position 7,792 of record NZ_RZSV01000059.1, read on the forward strand.
GGGTCATTGATGAAGGAGCCGCGACCCGGCTCCTGCCGAAGAATTTCCTGCGAAGCCATAGACGATCCCCTGAAAAGAGAAACCGGGAGGCAGACGACCTGCCTCCCGGATCACATTTCAATCAGCGAACCGGCGGACCATATTGCAGGCCGCCCTTCGTCCACAGAGCGTTGATGCCGCGCGCGATCTTGAGCGGGCTGCCCGAGCCGACATTGCGCTCGAACATTTCGCCGTAGTTGCCGACCGCCTTGATGATGTTGACAACCCAGTCGTTGGAGAGGCCGAGATCGGCGCCGTACTTGCCATCGGGCTCAGTGCCAAGGAGGCGCTGGATGTTCGGATCGGTCGACGACTTCATCTCCTCGACATTGGCCTGCGTGATGCCGGCTTCCTCGGCATTGAGCAGCGCAAAATACGTCCACCGCGCGATATGGGCCCATTGATCGTCGCCCTGGCGCACGGCCGGACCGAGCGGTTCCTTGGAGATGATCTCGGGCAGCACGACGTGGTCGGCGGGCGAGGAGAGCGTCAGGCGGATGCCGTAAAGGCCGGACTGGTCGGTGGTGTAGGCGTCGCAGCGGCCGGAATCATAGGCGGCGTTGACCTCTTCCAGCTTCTCGAACACGACGGGGTTGTACTCCATCTTGTTCTTCTTGAAGTAGTCGGCGAGGTTGAGCTCCGTGGTGGTGCCGCTCTGCACGCAGACCGCGGCGCCCGAAAGCTGCAGTGCGGAGTTCACACCCGGCAGCTTCTTGGCGTTGATCATGAAGCCCTGGCCGTCATAATAGGTGACGCCGACAAAATCGAGGCCGAGCGCGCTGTCGCGGTTGCTCGTCCAGGTGGTGTTGCGCGAGAGGATATCGATCTCGCCCGACTGCAGGGCGGTGAAACGCTCCTTGGCGCTGAGCGGCGTGAACTTGACCTTGGAGCCGTCACCGAAGACGGCGGCCGCGACGGCGCGGCAGAAATCCGCATCGATGCCCTTCCAGTCGCCCTTGTCGTCCGGCGCCGAGAAGCCGGCGAGGCCGGTCGAGACGCCGCACTGGATGAAGCCCTTCTGCTTGACGGTGTCGAGCGTGCCGGCCGAAGCGGCGGACGCCATGAGCCCGAGCGCGGCGGCGCCAAGCATGCCCAATGCAATGTGTTTCATGACCCACAGACCCTTTTCTGTTACAGGCGCCCCTAATTGCAGGCGACGCTTGATCTTTTTTCGTTTGTGAATGCAGCTCCCACGTAGGCCCGCTCCCGGACCCGCATCGTTTCGCCGATGCACTGCCTCCCATTCACGAAACGCATCGAAGGCGATTATTCCTGTGAGGTCAAGGGAAATGACCGAATTGCGACACGTTTGAAAACCGATTGCTGCAAATCACAGAATTGCAGCCAAAAGCGCCCGCAAATTGGCCAAGAGCTGCAGCCGGGACCGGCAAGTCCGGCGCCATCGAAATTTTGGCCATTACCTGAACTCCCGCCTCTTACTACTTGTTGGCGGCAATGGAAGGACTGGCGTGATTCGTAGCGAAGAAAGGCGCGCCAGGCTGCCTCCGGCGCATCGTCGCCGGAAGCCTGCAAAGAGCACGAAAGATGAGCCGGCGACCTCTCATTTGGCCCAGCCAAACACCATCGCTTGGCGGGTTCGCAGCGGTTGCGCGACCAGTTCCATCGCTCTATGGCTGAGCCCCTGACACACTGCGACGAGCGACGAACTATGGGCGACGAGCGACGAACTATGGCGACAGACGGCAGCAACATCGGCATCAACACGCGGCTTGCGCATTCCGGCAACAACCCGCGCGACTATTTCGGCTTCGTCAATCCGCCGGTCGTGCATGCCTCGACGGTGCTTTACCCCGACGCCGCTTCGATGGCCTCGCGCAGCCAGAAATACACCTACGGGACGCGCGGCACGCCGACGATGGATGCGCTCACGCTCGCCGTCGATGCGCTGGAAGGGTCGGCCGGCACGATCGCCGTGCCGTCGGGACTGGCTGCGGTGACGATTCCCCTGCTCACCTTCGTCTCGGCCGGCGATCATGTTTTGATCGTCGATTCGGTCTATCACCCGACGCGGAATTTCGCCGATACGATGCTGAAGCGGCTCGGCATCGAAGTCGAATATTACGGTCCGCGCATCGGCGCCGGAATTGCATCGCTGATCAAGCCCAACACCAAGGTGGTGTTCACCGAGTCGCCGGGATCGAACACCTATGAGGTGCAGGACATTCCGGCGATCGCCAAGGCGGCGCATGCGGCAAACGCGCTCGTCATGATGGACAACACCTGGGCGACGCCGCTCTACTTCAAGCCGCTCGACCACGGCGTCGACATCTCGATCCATGCGGCAACCAAATACCCAGCCGGCCATTCGGACGTCCTGCTCGGCCTGGTCTCGGCCAATGAGGCTTGCTGGAAGCAGCTCTATGACGGGTTCTGCACGCTGGGCTGCTGTTCGGGCCCGGACGACATCTACCAGACGCTGCGCGGCCTGCGCACCATGGGGGTGAGGCTGGAGCAGCACCAGAAGAGCGCGCTCGAAATCGCGCGCTGGCTGGAGGAGCAGCCGGGCGTGGCGCAGGTGCTGCATCCGGCGCTGCCGAGCCATCCCGACCATGCGCTCTGGAAGCGCGATTTCTGCGGCTCGAGCGGCGTCTTTTCGATCGTTCTCAATGGCGGCGGACAGAAGACGCAGCACGCCTTCCTCGACGCGCTGACCATCTTCGGCCTCGGCTACTCCTGGGGCGGCTATGAGAGCCTTGCGGTGCCGGTTTTCCTCGGCGACCGCACCATCGCCAAGGGCTCCTATGCCGGGCCGCTGATCCGCCTGCAGATCGGGCTGGAAGACGTCGAGGACCTCAAGGCCGACATCCAGCGCGGCCTCGCCGCCGCGGCCGAGGCCTGAGCGACGGTGCTAAATGCCGTTGCCAAACTGAATCCGCGGACGGCCGTAAAGCCTTGGCGCGATTGAGAAAGCCGAGGCCGCTGGCGGCATCTCGCAGGCGATCCGCGCTGCAATAATATTCTCTCCAGCCGCGAATATACGGATTGGTTTGGCTTCCAAATCCGTGGCTTCGGCGGCATTTCGGGCAGCGCAAATTCCACCATTCGACAGTTCAAGCCATTCGACCTGGGGCTGCCATGGCGTTCCGCCTCTTCGTTCCGATCCTTGCCGGCGCGACGCTGCGCGAGCGGCTGCTTGCCTGCATCGGCGCGACCATCGGCATCGCGCTGACCGGCGTGATCAGCGGGCTCGCCATGGGCAACGGACCGCATGTGGCGATGCTGGTGGCGCCGATGGGCGCGTCCGCCGTGCTGCTCTTTGCCGTTCCGTCGAGCCCGTTGGCGCAGCCCTGGTCGATCATCGGCGGCAACACGATCTCCGCGCTGGTCGGCGTGACGGTGGCGCATTTCGTGCACAACCCGGTGATCGCCTCCGGGCTGGCGGTGGCGCTGGCGATCGCCGCCATGTCGTTTACGCGCTCACTGCATCCGCCGGGCGGTGCGGCAGCCCTCACCGGCGTGCTTGGCGGGCCGGCCGTGATCAGCGCCGGCTTCCTGTTTCCCTTCGTGCCGGTGGCGCTGAACTCGATCATATTGGTGACGCTCGGTTTCCTGTTCCACAAGCTGTCGCGGCGCAACTATCCGCATGTGCCTCAGCCTGCCGCCAACAGCCACGGCACAGCCGACCGGCCGCCGGCGGAGCGCGTCGGCTTCCGGCCCGAGGATGTCGATGCCGCCCTGGCGGCACTCGACGAGACCTTCGACATCGACCGTGACGACATCGAAAGGCTGCTGCGCCAGGTCGAGCTGCAGGCGATGGTGCGCGCGCATCGGACGCTGCTCTGCCGGGACATCATGTCCCGCGACGTGATCTCGATGTCGGAGAACGCCACCGCCGACGAGGCGCGCAAGCAGCTTCTCGACCACAATATCCGCACCCTGCCGGTGGTCGACGCCGAGGCGAGGCTGGTCGGCGCCGTCGGCCTGCGCGAACTGACGCAAGCGACCGACACCGTGAAGGGCGTGATGTCGAAGGCCGGCACGGCCTCGCCCGAGACGCCGGCGATGAGCCTGCTGCCGCTGCTGACCGACGGGCGCAGCCATGCGGTGGTGATCGTCGACGCCGGACGGCATATTCTCGGACTCATCACCCAGACCGATCTGCTTGCTGCCGCCGCCCGCGCGCAGGCTGCAGACAGGCCGCCGCTGAAAGCTGTAGCATAGCGAGCGACTGGATCGGGAAAATCCGGGAACCTTTTGCCGGCAGGCGCGTCCAATTGCCCGGATGCAACGCCTGTTGGGAGATCGGGGCGCGATGATGAAGTCAGCAAGTCAGGCCGCCGCGGTTTCGGCGGCGGAGGCCGGCGAGATGGCGTTGGTGCACCGGGCCCTGGCACGGGACCCGGGCGCCTTTCGCTTGATCATCAAGACGCACAACCAGCGGCTCTACCGCATCGCGCGCGGCGTGGTGCGCAACGACGCCGAGGCCGAGGACATCGTGCAGGAAGCCTATATGCGCGCCTTCGCCAGCCTCGACAGCTTCCGCGGCGATGCCTCGCTCTCGACTTGGCTGTCGCGCATCGTCATCAACGAGGCGCTCGGCCGGCTGCGCAAGAGAAAACGCATCGTGGCAATGCCTGAAAACCCTGACGCGCAGATCATCCGGTTTCCGTTGAATTCAAATGACCTGAACCCTGGCGACGATCCGGAGCGGACAATGGCGCAGCGGCAGATCCTCGGGCTTGTCGAGCGGGCGACCGACAGCCTTCCCGATGTCTATCGCACGGTCTTCGTCGCCCGCGTCATCGAGGGATTGAGCATCGAGGAAACTGCCGACCTGCTCGGCATCAGGCCGGAAACGGTGAAGACAAGGCTGCACCGGGCGCGTGCCTTGGTGCGCAAGGCGCTGGACGACGAGATCGGCCCGGTGCTGCTCGACGCTTTTCCTTTCGCCGGCCGGCGCTGCGAACGGCTCACGCAGGCGGTGATGAAGAGGCTGGGGTTCGAGGCCTGAGGCGCGTTCAGATTTTGCGAAGCCCGCGTTGAGGATAGGCATCGCCGCCATCGCCTCGTCATCCTGGGCGTAGCAGGAGGAAAGCGACGCGCGCAGACCCTAAGATGACGAAGTGATGAGTATGTGTCCCGCGACTTTTCCCGGGAACGTTTCGCCCTCTCCCGCATCCAATGGCCGTCAACTGAGAATGAAGCCCGGTGCCAATGTGCCGGGCGAAGGAGATGCCATGTTTATCCGACCGACCGCAGCCCTCGCAGCCTTCCTCCTCGTCAGCGCAGCGCCGCTGGCTGGAGCCGCCGAGAAGCCGACCGACCCGCAGATCGCCCATATCGCCTATACGGCCGGCGTGCTCGACATCGAGGCGGCGAAGCTGGCGATCCAGAAGTCGAAAACCAAGGAGGTCGTCGACTTTGCCAAGGATATGGAGCGCGACCACGAGGCGGTGAACAAGCAGGCTCTCGACCTGGTGAAGAAGCTGAAGGTGAAGCCGGAAGACAACGCCACCAGCCAGGCGCTGACCAAGGCGGCGAGGGAAGAGCGCGCCAAGCTGGCAAAGCTCGAGGGCACTGCCTTCGACAAGGCCTATATCGAGAACGAGGTCGCGTATCACAAGCAGGTCAACGGCGCGCTCGAAACCCTGCTCATTCCTTCGGCCAGCAATGCCGAGTTGAAGAGCCTGCTCGAGACGGGGCTAAAAATCTTCCAGGGACATGAGCAGCATGCCGAGCATGTCGCCGGCACGTTGAAATGAGGGCGGGCGCGTTATCGCTGCTCGGCTCGCTGGCGCTGGCGCTTGTCCCTTCGCCGGCGCTCGCCGCCACCATCGAGGTGACGATCGACAGGCTGGTCTACTCGCCGGCGAGCGTCGAGGCCAAGGTCGGCGACACGATCGAGTGGGTGAACAAGGACGTCATCGCCCACACCGCGACAGTGAAGGGCGGCTGGGAGGTGATGATCCCGCCGAAATCGAAAGGCAGGATCACCCTCAAGCGAGTGGGAGCGGTCGACTATTTCTGCCGCTTCCACCCCAACATGAAGGGGCACCTCAACGTGGCGCCCTAATCCGCCGCGGGGTCGCGCCGAAACGAGGCGCGCCGTGCCTCGCTGAGCCGGGTGACGTGCGTCCATGAGCCGTCATAGATGGGCTGGCGCCGCTCGATCCAGGCGCTGAGCCCTTCGCCGAGGTCGGCGGTCGGGGCCATGCGGGCGAACTGCTCGGCCTCGACCAGCAGGCCTTCGGCGATGCTAAGGTTGATGCCGCGCGCCACCGCGGTGAGGATGCCAGCCACCGCCGCCTGCGAATGGCGGATGATGCGGTTCGCAAGATCGAGCGCGGCGGGCATCAGCTCCTCATGCGGCACGACTTTGTTGACCAGCCCGAGCTCCAGCGCCCGCGCGGGCGAGAAAGGCTCGCCGGTAAGCAGCAGTTCGAGCGCGCGTTTGCGCCCGGCAAGCCTCGGCAGGCGCTGCGTGCCGCCGAAGGTCGGCGGCATGGCGAGCTTTATTTCGGGCTTGGCGAACAGGGCGCGGTCGCTGGCGACCGCCAGCGGCACCGCCTCGGTGATCTCGCAGCCACCGCCGAAGGCAAGGCCGTTGACGGCGGCGATGACCGGCTTGCGGAACGCTTCCAGCCGCGCCGTCAGCCGCTGGCCGCGCATGACGAAATCGCGCAGCGCGACATCCGTGCCTTCGGCCACGCTCAACGCGCATTCGTGGATGTCGCCGCCGGCCGAGAAGGCGCGCTCCCCTGCCCCGGTGAGGATCATGGCACGCACGGCATCGTCGGTCTCTATCCTGTCGAGGATCGCCAGCAGGCGGTCGATAAGGTCGTAATTCAGGGCATTGAGCTTTTCGGGGCGGTTGAGCGTCAGCACCGCGACGCGGTCGCGGATTTCGCAAAGCACGGGCTCGGTCATAGTGTTCTCCTTAGCCGTTCGTTTTCTCCGCAATTCCGAACGGAAACCGCTGCGCAGTTTCCTGGAATTGCTCTGTGGAACGGCTGCAAGGGATCAGCTTCCGGCTTGTTTGTATATTCACTAGTCGGTATACTTCATGGATGATCGAGAAGCCCAATCCAACCAGGAAACGCCTCGTCGACGCGGCGGCAAAACTCTTCTATGCCGAAGGCATCGGCCGCGTCAGCGTCGATGCCGTGGCGGAAAAGGCGGGGCTGACCAAGCGCACGCTCTACTACCACTTCAAGAGCAAGGACGAGCTGATCACGGCCTATCTCGACAGCCGCGACCAGCCGAACCTCAAGCAGATGGCCGGCTGGTTCGAGGCGGCGGAAGGCGGCGCGGACAAGAAGGTCGCGGCGATCTTCACCCATCTGGCGCGCGTGGCGCGGCACGTCAAATGGAAGGGCTGCGGCTTCCTGCGCACGGCCGCCGAACTCGCCGCGATGCCCGGCCATCCGGCGGTCAAGGCCGGCTCGCGCCATAAGAGCAATTTCGAGAAATGGCTGGCGGGCGAGCTTTCAAACCATGGCGTGCGCGAGCCGAAGATGCTGGCGCGCGAGATCGTGCTTCTGATGGACGGCGCCTTTTCCAGCATGCTGATCCACCACAATCCCGACTACATCACGGCCGCCGGCCACGCCGCCGCGACGCTGGTGCGGGCGCGGATGGCAGCGGCGTAGACCTCGCCCGGCGTCCTGACCCCGTGGACCGCGACGGGCAATTCCGGCGGCCTCAGCCGCGCGCTGCCCCCTCCTCTGCCAGCAGCCAGTCGATCATGGTGGCGGCGGGCGCGGGCGGACGGTCCGGTGCGAGAATCGAGAGAGCGCGGCCGGTCGGCACGCGCAACTCGGGAAATGGCGCCACCAGCGAGCCGGCGGCGAGAGCGCGCGACACCAGCGCCTCATGCCCCATCAAAACGCCGGCGCCGTCGACGGCGGCCTGCACAGCCATGCTGTAGAGCGAGAATTCGGAACCTGTTTCGATCGACGGGCCTTTCACGCCGGCGACTTCGAACCAAAGGCTCCAATCCTCCGTCCAGGTGGTGTCCCAGAGCAGGAGCTGCGAGGAAAGATCGGCCGGCGTCTTCAATTGCCTGGCCAGCGCCGGCGCGCAGACAGGAAAGATCACATCGTCGCAGAGCTTGAAGGATCGGCCGGCGCCCGATCTGGTGAGGAAAATGGCGAGGTCGAAAGGCTCGCGCCGGAAGTCCGGCGGCTCTTCCAGCGCATGGATGGAGGGGCGCAGCGCCGGATGCGCCGCGCGCAAGGCCGGCAGTCGCGGCGCCAGCCAGAGCTGCGCGATCGAAGGCAATGCCGCGACGCTCACCTGCGGCCGGGGCGCCGAGATGCGCAATTCCTGCACGGCGAGCCCCAAGGCGTCGAAGGCGGTGGAAAACGAGGGCAGCGCCGAACGCCCAGCATCGGTGAGGTGCAGGCCTTGCGCGTGACGCACGAATAGCGGAGAGCCTAGCCAAGCCTCCAGCGCCTTCACCTGATGCGAGACGGCGGCGGGGGTCACGCCGAGTTCGTCCGCCGCCTTGGCAAAGCTTTCATGGCGTGCCGCCGCCTCGAAGGCCCTGAGGGCGTTGAGAAAGCTGCAGATGGCCGTCAATCCGCCGCGACCGCGCATGCCGCCGCCTCGAAGGCCCTGAGGGCGTTGAGCGGCGGCATGCGCGGTCGCGGCGGATTGACGGCCATCTGCAGCTTTCCCAATGCCGCGCCGCCTGCCATGACGGCGCGGCAATGCTTCGAGCGAAAGAACGGCGACCGCCTGCGCTCGCCTCCAGGACCTCAAGTCTATTTGAGGGCCACCGGAACGAGCTTGCCGTCGACCTTCCGCCACTCAAATACGACGAAGCCCGGCTGCTTGATATCCCCTTTGTCGTCATAGGAGATGGTGCCAAGCACGGTCGGGATGGCCGCTCCCGAATGGAGATAGTCGGACGCCGCCTTCGGGTCGTCGACCTTGGCCTTGGCGATCGCCTCGGCGAGGATCTGGGTGGCGGCATAGGCATAGAGCGTGACGGCTTCAGTGGGCACGTTCTTCGCCTTCAGGTCGGCGACCGCGTCTTTGGCTTCGGGAAAGCTCGCCGGATCGGGGAAGGACGTCATCAGCGTGCCGGCCGCGCCATCGCCGCCGATGGCGCCGAACTCGCTGTTGGATATGCCGTCGCCGCCCATCAGGACCGTCTTGACGCCCTGGTCGTGCATCTGGCGCACGATCAGGCCGGCCTCTGTGTGCTGGCCGCCGTAATAGACGAGGTCGGCGCCCGACTTCTTGATCTTCGCGACAAGCGCGCTGTAGTCCTTCTCGCTCGGGTTGATCTCCTCGCGCAGCACCTCCTTGCCGCCGCCGGAATTATAGGCCTTGGCCATCTCGTCGGCGAGGCCCTTGCCGGCCGTCGACTTGTCGTCGACGATCGCGACCTTCTTGCCGGCAAAACGCTCGAGCACGAATTTCGCGGCGATGATGCCCTGCTGGTCGTCGCGGCCGCAGGCCCGGAACGCGTCCCATAGGCCTCGCTCAGTCACCATCGGGTTGGTGGCCGTGGGCGTGACGAAAAGCACGCCGTTTTCTGCATAAATCTCCGAGGCCGGAATGGTGACACCGGAATTGTAGTGGCCGACGACATAGTGCACGCCGTCGGCGACGAACTTGTTGGCGACCGACACGCCCTGCTTGGGGTCGGAGACATCGTCGCCGACCGAGACGCTGAGCTTCTGACCGAGCACGCCGCCATTGGCGTTTATGCGCTGGATCGCCGTCTCGACGCCGACGCGGTACTGCTCGCCATAGGCGGCGTTCGGCCCCGACATCGGGCCGGCGACGCCGAGCACGATATGCGCCCTGGCGACGCCGGCGGCGGCGGCCATCAGGGCAGCAGTCATCAATCGCAGAATCATGCGATGGTCATTCCCCTTTGTTGAAGAAGGCGGGCTTCTCGCCCGCGGCCCTTGCTTTTGACGAAGCGGGCTCCCTGCCCGCGGGTTCAGGCGCTCAGCTGACGAAATGCAGCTTCGTGAACCGGCGCCGGAATGCACTCACATCCGCCGCGACATCCTCCACGGCATCGTTGCCACGCAGTCCCCTGGCGATGAGGGCGGCAAGCTCGGGCATGTCCTTCTCCGTCATGCCCCAGCGCACGATCTCGGGCGTGCCGAAGCGCAGGCCGTTCATGTCGCCATCGACCGCCGTGACCGGCAGGCCGATGCCGCAGGTGAGGATGTTTGCACGCCTCAGCCGCTTCGCCGCCGCCTGGCCGCCGCCGAACTCCGCCGCCTCGATGGCGAACTGATGCGAGGCGGTGTGCCCCTTGGCGGTCGAGAACACCGGCAGGCCGCGCTCAGCCAGCGCGCTTGCCAGCGCCTTCGCGGTGCCGGCCATGGCGGCGGCATAGGCGCGGCCATGTCCCTTCCAGTCGAGCATGGTGATGGCCAGGGCGGCGGCCTTGGCGGCATCGAAATTGGCGGTCATGCCGGGAAAGGCTATGCGGTCGAGCTTTTCGGCGATCTCGGCGTCGTTGGTGACGATCAGGCCCGAAGGCGGGCCGCCGAGGCTCTTATAGGTGCTCATCGTCATCAGATGGGCGCCCTCCTCCAGCGGCTGCTGCCAGGCCTGTCCGGCGATCATGCCGCAGAGATGCGCGGCATCGAACAGCACCAGCGCACCGACCTCGTCGGCGATCGCCCTGATTTCCTGGATGGGATGCGGCAGCAGATTGAGGCTGCTGCCGATGGTGATCATCTTCGGCCTGATCTTAAGGGCAAGCGCGCGCAGCCTCTCGATATCGACCGTGTAGCCGCCGGCATCGACGGGCGCGGCATGAATCTCCAGCCCGTACAGGCCGGCGCAGCCCGCCATATGGTGCGTGACATGGCCGCCGATGGCCGGCGGCGGCGCGATGATGGCGTCACCCGGCCGCGCCGCGACCATGAAAGCATAGAGGTTGGCGATGGCGCCGGAAGGGACGCGGATTTCGGCGTATTTCGCGCCGAAGACTTGCGCCGCCAGCTCGGCGGCGATGACCTCGATGCGTTCGACGCCCTCCAGCCCCATCTCGTATTTGTCGCCGGGATAGCCGAGCGACGGACGCGAGCCGAGCCGGGCGGCAAGCGCGGCCTCCGCCTTCGGGTTCATCACATTGGTCGCCGGATTGAGATTGATGCAGTCGGCCTCGTGGATTCGCCGGTTGAGCGCGATGCCGCCCTCTATCGCGGCGAGCACGGCGTCGTTCCCCTGCCCGCTTGTGGCCGTCGCCAGCGCCTGGATAAAATCCTCGCAGTGCGTGGGAACCCAGGGCCTGCGGGCAAGAGCGGTCATCGAAGCCTCCCTGTTGCCGGATGCGATGTCCGGCTCGTCAGGGCATGGTGGAGGCTTGGCCGGCCGAGCGCAAACGAGTAGTTCTAGCGGCTAGGCTTAGAAAATTTAGGGGTAGGAATTAGGGCAATGCGCCTGACTTAGGTGGTGCAATGCAGGAAGCGGATGGTCATTATAAGGAGAGTCTTTATAACGGTCGATCTGATCATGACCACCAAGGGGAGACGATGCGCTACATACGTCCGCAATCAATAGAAGAGGCCGCCGGCCTGTTGGCCAGCGCGGCCGGCCCGGCCGCGATCCTTGCCGGAGGCAGCGACCTTCTGGTGAGGATGAAGGGCGGCTTCATCGAGCCCGAGCTGATCGTCGACATCAAGGCGATCGCGGGCCTTAGCGAAATCAAGGAAACGGCAGAAGGCTTCAGCATCGGCGCCGCGGTGCCCTGCGCGGTGCTCGGCGAGAACGCGGCGCTGAAGAAGGCCTGGCCGGGCGTCGTCGAGGCGGCCAAGCTGATCGGCTCGAAGCAGGTGCAGGGACGCTGCACAATCGTCGGCAATCTCTGCAACGCCTCGCCCGCCGCCGACAGCGTGCCGGCGCTGGTGGCTGCCGGTGCCAAGGCTGTTGTTGCCGGGCCGAACGGCAGGCGCACGATCCCCGTGGAAGCCGTGCCGACCGGACCGGGCCGTACCTCGCTGGCCAAGGGCGAGATCATCGAGGCGATCCTGCTCGACAAGCGCGCGCCAAATGCGGGCGACGCCTATCAGCGCTTCATTCCGCGCACCGAGATGGACATCGCCGTGGTCAGCGCCGGCGTGAACCTGACGCTCGGCGAGGCGGGCGCGATCAAGTCGGCCCGCGTGGCGCTGGGCGCCGCGGCGCCCACGGTGCTGCTGGTCGAGGAGGCGGCCGAGGTGCTCGTCGGCTCGAAGCTGGATGAGGCGACGCTGGAGCGGCTCGCCAAGATCTGCGCGGGCGCCTGCCGACCGATCGACGACAAGCGCGGCACCATCGAATTCAGACGGAAAGTTGCGGGTGTGCTGGCGAAGCGTGTCGCCACCACCGCCTATGAGCGTGCAGGAGGCAAATGATGGCCGGTGTAGCGGTTTCAACGACAATCAACGGCGATCACGTCGAATATCTTTGCCAGCCGGACGAGACGCTGCTCGACGTGCTGCGCGACCGGCTGGGACTGACCGGCGCCAAGGAAGGCTGCGGGACCGGCGACTGCGGCGCCTGCAGCGTCATCGTCGACAACCGGCTGGTGTGCTCCTGCCTGGTGCTCGGCGCCGAGGCCGAAGGCCGCCAGATCGAGACCATCGAAGGCATGGCGCATGGCGACCAGCTGCATCCGCTGCAGCAGAAATTCCTCGAGCACGCCGCCTTGCAATGCGGCATCTGCACGCCAGGTTTTTTGATTGCGGCGAAGGATCTGCTCGAGAAGAACCCCTCCCCGACCGAGGAGGAAATCCGCTTCGGGCTCGCCGGCAATCTCTGCCGCTGCACCGGCTATGACAAGATCGTGCGCGCCGTCCAGGACGCGGCAAACGTGATGAAGGGAGCCTGAGATGAATTTCGATCCGCGCTACTCGGGACGCAGCTTCTCATCTGTCGGCACGCGCCCCCTCCGCCCCGACGGCGTCGACAAGGTGACGGGACGCGCCCGCTACGGCGCCGACTTCAACATGGCCGGGCAGCTGGTCGGCCGTGTGCTTCGCAGCCCGCACGCCCACGCGATCATCAAGAAGATCGACACCTCGAAAGCCGAAAAGCTCGCCGGCGTGAAGGCGGTGATCACGGCGAAAGACCTGCCGGACCTGACCGATGGCGATGCCGGCATGTTCGACACCCTCGACAATTGCATGGCGCGCAAGAAGGCGCTCTATGACGGCCATGCCGTGGCCGCGGTGGCGGCGATCGATGCCCGCACCGCCAGGCAGGCGCTGAAGCTGATCGAGGTCGACTATGAGGTGCTGCCGCATGTGACCGACGTCGACGAGGCGATGCAGCACCACGCCCCGCTCATCAACGATGCCATCTTCACCGAAGGGCTGGAGGAAAAGCCGGTCAAGCCGTCCAACGTCTCCAAGCGCACGCAATACGGCCATGGCGACGTCCACCAGGGTTTTGCCCAGGCCGATTTCGTCGTCGAGCGCTCCTTCAAGACCGAGCAGACGCATCAGGGCTATATCGAGCCGCATGCCTGCGTGGCGAGCGTCAATCCCGACGGCACGGCCGATCTCTGGGTCTGCACGCAAGGTCATTTCGTCTATCGCCAGCATTGCGCCCAGCTGCTCGGCCTCGAAGTCTCGAAGCTGCGCGTCACCTCTTCCGAGATCGGCGGCGGCTTCGGCGGCAAGACCCATGTCTGGGCCGAGCCGGTGGCGCTGGCCCTGTCGCGCAAGGCCGGCCGCCCGGTGAAGCTGGTGATGACCCGCGACGAAGTGTTCCGCGCCTCAGGGCCAACCAGCGCCACCTCGATCGACGTCAAGATCGGCGCGAGGAAGGACGGCACCATCACCGCCGCCGAAGCGACGCTGCGCTACACCTGCGGCCCCTATGCCGGCATGTGGGCGGAGATCGGCGCCATGACGGCATTCGCCTGCTACAAGCTGGAGAACGTCAAGACCGTCGGCTACGAAGTGCTGGTCAACCGGCCGAAGACCGCGGCCTATCGCGCGCCCTCGGCGCCGATGGCGGCGTTCGCGGTGGAAAGCGCTGTCGACGAGCTCGCCAAGGAGATCGGCATCGATCCGGTCGAGTTCCGCATCAAGAATGCGGCGCAGGAAGGCACCCGCGCCTCCTACGGCCCGGTCTACGGCCCGATCGGCATCGGACCGACGCTCGAGGCGGTCAAGGAGCACCCGCATATGCGCGCGCCGCTGGCTCAGAACCAAGGCCGCGGCATGGCCTGCGGCTTCTGGTTCAACTTCGGCGGCCAGACCTGCACCGATTTGAACGTCGGCATGGACGGCACGGTGTCGCTCGCCGTCGGCACAGTCGACGTCGGTGGTTCCCGCGCGTCGCTGTCGCTGGTGGCGGCGGAGGAGCTCGGCATCGACTACAGCCAGGTCAAGGCGATCGTCGCCGACACTTCCAGCCTCGGTTACAACGACATGACCGACGGCAGCCGCGGCACCTTCTCCTCCTCGATGGCGACCATCTCGGCCGCCCGCAACGCCATCAAAGTGCTGCGCGAGCGCGCCGCGCAGATGTGGGACATCTCGGTCGACGACGTTGCCTGGGAAAAAGGCCACGCGGTCGCCAAGGGCGAGAAGCACGGCAATCTCGGCAAGCTGTCGCTGAAGGAGATCGCCGCACAGTCCGGCAAGACCGGCGGGCCGATCGCCGGCCATAGCGAGCTCGTCGCCGACGGCGCCGGCGTCTCCTTCGCCACCCATATCTGCGACGTCGAGGTCGATCCCGAGACCGGCTCGACCAGGGTGATCCGCTACACGGTGGTGCAGGATGCCGGCAAGGCGGTGCACCCGACCTATGTCGAGGGCCAGTACCAAGGCGGTGCCGCGCAAGGCATCGGCTGGGCGCTCAACGAGGAGTATATCTACGGCAAGGACGGGCGGCTGCAGAACCCAGGCTTCCTCGACTACCGCATCCCGGTCTGCTCCGACCTGCCGATGATCGACACGCAGATCCTGGAAATCCCCAACCCCAACCACCCCTACGGGGTGCGCGGCGTCGGCGAGACCTCGATCGTGCCGCCGCTGGCGGCGATCGCCAATGCGGTGTCGAACGCGGTGGGCGTGCGCATGAGCCACATCCCGATGTCGCCGCCGCGGATTCTTGCAGCGCTCGAGGCCGAACGGGAAGGCTAGCATGCCGAAAAGCGCGAAGCGGTTTTCAGCTCACGTCACGGTCCAATGAGGATCAGGCGATAATGGTCCAAGTCACGCTCTGGGGCTCGCTCAGCGCCGCCGCCGGAGGCAAGGACAAGCTCGACATCGAGGCCAAGGACATCAGGGAGCTGTTCCGCAAGCTTGCGGAACAGCATCCCGCGTTCGAACCCCTGCTCGATCGCGGCATCGCGGTCGCGATCGACGGGACGATCTATCGCGACACGTGGTCGAAGGAACTGCCGCCGGGGGCGGAGATTTTCCTGCTGCCGCGGCTGGCGGGTGGATAGGCGGAGCGGCGGACCGCCTTCGCCGGATTCGCGCTGAGCCTCACCCCTTTTTGACAGAGCCGGCAGTGACCTCATCCTTGTGCGCGGCAAAGGCTTCCAGGACCTCGGTCTTTTCGGCTTTCGGAACCTTGAAGCGGTCGAGCGTCCGCCCGAGTTCCGCTGCGACCTCGTCGAACTCGGCGGGAGAAATCTTCAGGTCCTTGTGGGCCTCCTCGAGGCCGAGCGGCGTCGCGCCCGGCTCGGTGGCCACGAACTTGAAGGGGCCGCCGGAAACATCGCACACCCACAGCGTACGCATGAACTTGAGGCCCGGCAGCCGTTCGAGGTTCTTGGTGTGCCATTTGCGCAGTTGCGGGTTCTTGGACTTCTTGCCGACGATGGGGTTTTTCACGACGGCGTCGCTGAAGTGATCGACCACGGCTGCGATGGCGAACACGCCTCCCAGCCGATCGTACAGACTCTTGTCCGGCGCGGTCTGCTTGGTCTGCGCCAGCGCATCGCCGGCGGGCAATATGGCGGTCGACGCGGCCGCCGCCGCCAGCACGGCGACGACGCTTCGTCTCGAAAGAGAGGTCGAAACAGCCGTTTTCATCTCTGGTACCTCCGTTGGGCCAGAGCCGGCCGCTCTGGCGGCTTCAATGCGTGATTGCGGGACATATGCACTTTGCCTCAAACGGGATCGTATGAGGAACTAACGAAACTGCGCCCGAAATATTCCTCCGGCGGACCGGCAGCCTGGGGTCTATTCACGATGGCTAAAATTTTGCGTGACGGAGACGGATACATAAACGGCGTCGCGCGTTAATGCGCCTATGGCTGACGGGCTCTTCCGTGAATCGTGGCCTCGCGGAAACGGCGAGATGGCGCGATTCATTCGCGAATATCCCTGGTCGGAAAGCCCGCTCGGGCCGATCGAGACATGGACGCTCAGCCTGAGGACGACGGTCGACCTGATGCTCGCCGCCGAAGCCCAGATCGTGCTTTTCTGCGGGCCGGAGTTTGTCGCGCTCTACAATGACGCCTACGCGCCGACCATCGGCGACAAGCATCCGCGCGCGCTCGGCCGTCCCGCCGAGGAAAACTGGTCCGAGCTCTGGACCGACCTCGAGCCGCTGCTGCGAGGAGTTCTCGAAACCGGCGAAACCTTCTCGGCCAGGGACCGGCCTTTCTACATCGAACGATCCGGCCTGGTCGGCGAGACGGTCTATTTCGACATCTCCTATTCCGCGGTGCGGGCGCAGGACGGCACGGTCGAAGCCGTGCTCTGCATCGTTTCGGAGACCACGGCCCGGGTGCTGGCGGCAGCAAAGGTGCGCGAAAGCGAGCAGCGGTTTCGCGCGCTGGTCAATGCCAGCTCCGACGTGGTTTACCGGATGAGCCCGGACTGGCAGGAAATGCATGAGCTGGACGGCCGCGGCTTCCTGTCGAGCGCCCAGGGGCCGGCGATCCGCTGGCGCGACGAATACCTGTTCCCGGAAGACCAGGCGAGCATCCAGGCGGCGATCGAGCGCGCCATCATGGAGCGCGGCGTGTTCGAGCTCGAGCACAGGGTGCGGCGCGCCGACGGGTCCGCCGGCTGGACCACCTCACGGGCAATCCCGATCGTCGATGACACCGGCAGCATCTTGGAATGGTTCGGCATGGCGGCCGACATCACCGAAAAACGGGCGAGCGAACAGCAGATCCAACTCTTGATGCGCGAGGTGAACCACCGCGTCAAAAACCAATACGCCGTGATCCTTTCCATGATCCGCGAGACGAGCAAGCGCGCGACCGACCCGCGCGCGTTCGAACACCAGATCCGCGAACGCATCATGGCGCTGTCGCGCTCGCACGACCTTTTGGTGCTGAACGACTGGCGCGGCGCCGGCATGGCCGACCTTGTGCGGGAACATCTGCGGCCGTTCGGACACGAAGAGCGAATCTCGCCTTGCGGGCCGGACGTGACGTTGCGGCTGAACGCGGTGCAGAACATCGGCATGGCGCTGCATGAGCTGGGCACCAACGCGACGAAATACGGCGCCCTGGCGGGCGACGCCGGAACCGTGCGGATGGACTGGCGGGTAGCCCCGGCCCCCGAAGGCAGCGATTTCGAGCTGGTCTGGGAGGAACATTTTTCCGAACCTGCCGCGGCCGCCGATGCCAAGCCGCACAAAGGCTTCGGCAGCGTCGTTCTCCAGCGCGTCGTCCCCACCAGCCTCTCCGGCAGCGCCTCCATGGAACGGCTGCCCGGCCTCGTTCGCTGGACGCTCTCGGCGCCGCTCGCCAACGTGGTCGTCGCCGGCGGGGCGGAGCTCGACCCCGATGAGCAGATCGCCGGGCTGACGTGAGGCCGGTTGCATCCTGGGAGACGGAACAGGGCGGCTCGCCGCCACGTCGGAAGCTCGCTGGCGCCGCCGAGCCCTCGCCGTAGCGCCGTACGCCGAATGGCTTGCGCTGCTCCCACTTTTGCTTTCCCCTTCCCCGCTTTTTTAGAACAGAAAAGCGCCAGCTTTTCTGTTCTGGACTCTGGATATTTGGACTCTGGATACTGGCTTATGGATTATGGGGCTTATCCCAGGCCTTAACCCACGGCTTATCCCAGCGCGGAATTCCGTCACGCTTCCAAAGGCTTAGGCTACGGGTCCTCAGCATGCCTTTGAAGCGCGTGCGCACGGGCCGGCGATCTCCTGTTGCTGTCTGGCCAACAGTGAACAAATTAGGAACAAAAATGTCAAGCCGGGCACCGCTGACGCGGCCGGCGATCGTCGCTTTGCCGCCATCGGCTTTCTGTTGCCGAGGCGCTTCAAGGAGGCAGGCTGGCAGCCCGCCGGGGTCTGATGGCAGAGAGATGCGGCTGGCCTGCTGCAGCCAGCCGCAGCCGGCGGTTTATGAATTCTTTGCTGCGGATGCGCTCTCCACATCATCCAGCCCCTTGGCCTTGTAGACGAGGTAGGAGATCGCCCAGGCGGCGATGAAGATGCCGATAATGGCGAAGCCCAGATTGTTGAAATTGTCGTTGAGCGTGCCGACGCCGTTCCAGAAGCCGCCCGACAGACCGAGCTTGTCACCGATCAGGCCGAGCGCCTCGATGCCGCCGATCAGTACTGCGACAAGGACCGACACCAGGGTGATCGTCATGTTGTAGTACAGTTTGCGGATCGGCTTGACGAAGGCCCACTCATAGGCGCCGAGCATCATCACACCATCGGTCGTGTCGACCAGTGACATACCGGCCGCGAAAAGCACCGGGAAGACCAAAATGGCTTCGAACGGCACGCCCTTGACCGCTTGTGCCGCGGACACGCCGAACATGGCGACTTCGGTCGCGGTGTCGAAACCAAGGCCGAAGAGGAAACCAAGTGGGAACATGTGCCAGCTGCGCGACACCAGCCGGAACATCGGGCGGAAGACGCGCGCCAGGAAGCCGCGATTGTTGAGCAGCAGGTCCAGGTCCTCCTCGACAAACGCCCCACCGGCCCGCACCCGCCGATAACTTCTGTAGATCGAGAAGAAGATGACGATGTTCATCGCCGCGATGGCGAGCAGGAAGAGTGCGGAAACGCCGGTACTGATCGTGCCGCCAATCTCCTGAAGGCTCTGGAAACGGCCGAGCAGGGACGTTGCCGCCGCGATAGCCGCAGCGACGATGACGACGATCGTCGAATGGCCGAGTGCGAAAAAGAAGCCGACGGAGACCGGCCGTTTGCCGTTCTGCATCAGCTTGCGCGTGACATTGTCGATGGCCGCTATGTGGTCGGCATCGACGGCATGGCGCAAGCCGAGGCCATAAATGACGAGAGCGACGCCAAGCAATGTTGGCTTGTCGTGGAAGGCGACGAAAGCCCACAGCCACGCCCCGACGTTGAGAATGGCGAGCGCCCCGTAGATTGTAATCAGCCTGGCCTTCAGGTCCGGCGCGGTTTTGTTCAGCATTTTCGATAGTTGGATCAGCATGGTTCTGCCTTTGACGTTGCCTGTCATCGCAGGGAACTCGCCCCGCCCTCCGGCCAGGCGCGCACACCGGATCACCCCGTCCGATGTTCTGCTTTGACGTCCATGATGGCAGGTCTCCTGGCTCGCGGATTCCCGCCGCTTTCGCCTTCCCGGCCCATGCAGCCAGTGGCATCGTGAAACCGGCATGCCGCTTACAGTTGCGGGGGCAGCCACGGCTTTGGATTTCTCCGCACCGCGTTCCCTTTTGATCCCCGAAGGGAACCATCGGCGCGAATTCGCCACACCGCGATTGGTCAGTCAATCGACAACTCCGCCGGCCAGCCGCCTCTCACGCCATCGTGACGAGATCGCCGCGCCCCCCTCACACCCCCAGCGTCGGCTCGGTATTCACCTCCAGCGCTTCCTCTGCCTCGTCCTCCTCGCCAAGCACGTCGCCCTTCACCGGCAGTGCCCGGCCGATCCAGATCGGGTCGATAAGGTGGTCGCGCTTGGGGTTGGTGGTGTTGGGATGGATGAGGATGCTCAGGCCGCCGTGGTTCAGCATCAGCCAGGGAACCAGCGTGGCAAAGATCTCGGTGGCGAAGGAGACCTGGTACATGGCTTGCTGGTGCGGGCCGACCGGCTCGTCGCGCCAGTTGCCCAGGCGCACGCGGAAGCGCTCTGCGATGCGCTGGCGCAGCCATTCGGCATGCTGCCGCTCGGCCTCCCCGCCGTAGTAGATATGGGCGTGATAGCTGGCGATCTCGGCGATCGGCCTGACTTCGTTCATCGCGATGCTCCCCTTCGACGATTTTTTTGCGCCCGGCGGAACTCTAGCCGAAGCGCGGGCGCCTTGTCTGCAGCCGGCTGAGGTCCGCGCCTGCGGTCGGCAGGGTTATCGGATATGGCGCTCCCCCGCTCCGTCTCGGCTGCGCCGAGCCACCTCTTCCCCACCTTGTGGGGCGGGGAAATGCCAACCGCCGAGGTTGCAACCGGCAGGAAGGATGGCAACGGCCGTTGTGCCTTTGCCTAAATCACCGCGGTGACCGCGCCCTTCGCATTTAGGCGACAGCCGACTTTCGCCTGCCTCACTTCGATGCCGCCTCGCCCGTCATAGTCTATGCGCACCTCGATCGGCGCGTTGAGCCCGCTTCGGCGTTGACGCAAGGGGCCGGCGCTGACCGTGTAAACACGCACGGCGCCGAGGGGCTTGGCGGCCGCCGCGATCGCGGCGCGACAGGCGCGCACTACGGCGGCCGGCGTGCCGGGTATCGCCTTCGGAGGTGACAGCGGCGCGATGCGATAGCCTTTGGTGACCCGCCGGAGGTCGCCGCCGGCGGATCTGGAGGGCCTCAGCACTGGAGGCAGCACAATGGTCTGCGTCGCGCTTTTGGCCAAAGCAGGGGCTGTCGGCACCGCGGCCGGGTTCTGCGCAGAGGCAGCCGATCCGCTGACGGCGGAAGGATCGTCGCCCGCGGCGGCGGCGCCCACGCTTGTCGACACGCCTGTGCTGGTGCTGCCCAGATTGCCGCCGGCATTGACGCCGAGCGATCCGCCGCCGGTCGATGCGCCGACGTTTGCGCCGCCGACACCGTCGGCACTGGC
>NZ_RZSV01000005.1:0-62003 GCF_004023205.1 Mesorhizobium sp. M1A.F.Ca.IN.020.03.2.1
GTGCTAACGCGATAGTGAGGTAGGCTGTAAGCGGGCACTCGTCAAGACGGACGAGGGCAGGCGAGGAGCTCTGGCCCCCTCCCCGGTGGAACCCAACGCATACGCGCATCCGCGTTGATGGCTGCGAGCCCCACATTTCCATTGAATTCGGCGTCATGACGCCAACTTGCGCGCGCCGCTTCCAAGTCGTCAGTCGTGCTGCCGTCAGCACGAACATAGGGCTGCGCTTCACTTCCCGTCGAAGCCGCGGCAAGCAGCGTCGCCGTCAGCACGCTCCTTTGCAGATGCTTGCCAAAGGTGGACAGTGAGCGCACCTGCGCCGGGCTGTTGGTGCGAACGTAAGACGTCATTGACAACTCCTTTTTGCAAGTCGAGCCCTTCTCCACCTTCGGCCGCCGTCGACGCGAAGAAGTCCGCATCGCGTTGATGACGAGCTGCGAAAAAGAGAAAGATGTGTTTGATGGCTGCGGCCCCAACGGTGCCTTCAGATTTGAGATCACTTCCGCCGCGAGCGGCTGAAGCTCCTCGCAACGTCACAATCGAATCTGCTGCCAAGCCTCCAGGAAAGGAGAGCATTGCTCATCTCGCGCTTGTGCATGCAGTCAACCTTCGATCCGTGTTGCCACATCTCAAGTGCAAATGCCGTGCCAAAGCTCACTGGGTAGTGAACGCATGGCTCTCCCTGAAAACCTCACAAATCCAGCATGGTCAATTGTGCGGAACCCGACATGCGTCTTCTGCCACTGTCAGCTTTCGGACAGGCATGACGCGTTTCGCGCCGACCACCGGTCGATCGGTTTTGGGGCCGGTCTGTTCGCCTCATAAGAGCGCGTCACGTTGCGTAGCGGTTTCCCGAGCGCCGCCACATGACACTGGACCTGCAGGTAGCACCGGCTTCTCATCCAGCCTTGCTTTGGCCCCTTCGCGTATCAAATTCCCGCTGGCGAGCCCTGCTTTCATAGATCGCACCATGCCGGATGTCTGCTCTGGCGCCCGACCCGCTGGCACGATCTCGATCCGGCATAAGGGCGCAGCATCTTTGCAGGCCGTTTCATCCCGGCGTCCTGCTTGGCTGAAAGACCGCACTTGGCGAGCGGTCTCCATGCTCTCTCCAAGGACCATCCCTGCGGCTGGCTTGTCGACCTATGGGCGGGTCCGGCCGCCCGAAACCCTCGCCATCAGCTTTTTTCCCCGCCGCCTGCGGCGGCTTCCTCGCGCCGCTTCGCTCACAAAAAAGCTGCCCGCTCGGATCCTTCGCTGTCGCTGCGGCCCTGTCGGATTCAGGCGGTCCTGACGCGCCCATTACGGTGCGCCATCGCAGGGGATGGTCCCCGGCGAAACCACAAAAGGAGACTTCGAAATGACCGCGATCGGTTACGTCAACAAGCAGGAAAACGGCGCCTACAAGGGCCAGCTCAAGACGCTCAGCGTCCGCGCCGACATCGATATCGTCCCCAACCAGGCCAAGAGCGCCGACAACCATCCCGACTTCCGGGTGCTTACGCAAGGAGTCGAAGTTGGCGCCGGCTGGATCCGCACCGGCGAGACTTCCGGCAAGGATTATGTGAGCCTGTCGATTGCAGCGCCGGAGTTCGGACCGCGCAAGCTCTACGCCAATCTCGGCCGCGCCGCCGGCCAGGACGATCACGACACCTACGCCATCATCTGGAACCCGGCCGACTGACCGGCCGAGATAGAGCCTCGCGCCGCAGCCCCGGCGCGGGGCTCATTCCCAGGAGTTCCACCCAAACCCCGTCCGCCCTAAAGGGCGGCGAAAACTCTCCCCCGACTCTTCGCCCGTCCCCGAGACGATCTCCCTCGCCCATCCTCGCCCTCGCTTGTCCGAAGCGAAACGAGGATCATCATGGACGACGAAAACGAACGCGCGGCCCGCGCGAAAAAGGGCAGCCCGTTTCTCAGCACAGCCCAAGCCGCCTTCTATATCGGGCTCTCCCAGCGCACGCTCGAAAAGATGCGGCTCAAGGGCGGCGGCCCGAAATTCCGCAAGCACGGCCGCTATGTCCGCTATCACATCGACGAACTCGACCATTGGTCGAAAGGACACCCGCAGCACTCCACCGCCGGCGATGGCAAGGCCGGTTCCGGCCAGGGCGGCACGGGAGGCCGTTCATGAGGCGGCGCCCTTCCATCCATCTGATCGGCAGCCGCCTGAGGCGTGTTCGAGCCCGTAAGACGGTCGCCTTGGCCGCGGCCGGTCTCGGTCTTTTGGGCTTCACGGCGCTGGGAAAGCCCACCCCTTGGCTGGTCTGGAACGCCTCGGCCAGCGCGCCGATCGGCCTTTACCGCATCGCTGCGGGAGCGCTGGCGCGTGGCGATCTCGTGCTCGTGCGCCCGCCTGAATACGCGGCGTATCTCGCCGCCGAGCGCAGCTATCTGCCTCGCAATGTGCCGCTGGCAAAACGTCTTGCAGCGCTGCCGGACGATAATGTCTGCGCCTTCAATGACGCCATCATCATCGGCGGCGACATCGTCGCGCGCCGGCTCAAAATCGACGCCGAAGGCCGACCTTTGCCATGGTGGAACGGCTGCCGAGCGCTCGGGGATAACGAGGTTTTCCTGCTCGGCAGCGACAAAAACCGCTCCTTCGACAGCCGCTATTTCGGGCCTGTTCCCACTCAAAATGTCATCGGGAGGCTCGTACCGCTATGGACCGAGTGACCCTCCTCTTGTTGGGCATGATCGCCATTGCGCCATGCGCCTGTTCCGCCTCGACCGGCGCTGAGCCGGTCGCCATCTCCCAAAGTCCGCAGCTGCGAAAGTGGCAGACGTTGGTATCGGAAGCAAGCCGGCGCTTCCATATTCCCCAAGCCTGGATCTATGCCGTCATGGCTGCCGAAAGCGGCGGCAAGACAATGCGCGGCGGCCGCCCCATCACCTCCCCCGCTGGCGCCATGGGCCTCATGCAGGTGATGCCCGGCACCTATGAGGAGATGCGGGTCGAACACGGCCTTGGGCCTAACCCCCACGATCCGCGCGACAATATCCTGGCCGGCACGGCCTATCTCAGCGCCATGTATGACCGCTTCGGATTTCCTGGCCTGTTTGGCGCCTACAATGCCGGTCCCGAGCGCTACGACGAGCATTTGAAGCGTGGCAAACCGCTGCCAGAAGAGACCGTCGAGTACCTCGACCAACTCAAGGCGGCCGGAGTTTCGGCGGCCGACATCGAGGCGTTCGAAAGCCAATCTGTCGCTCCAAAGGCGCAAATCGCTCCTCTCGGACGGTCGCTGTTCTTCATTCATGACGGTGTTCACTCAGGCGTGCGAAACGGCGATCTCTTCGTGCCGCTCGGCAAGGACGGCGCGCAGCCGAAGGAGCCGGTGCGTTAGCCATGGGCGGACGGGGGCGCGTCTGGCGGGGCTGGGCGCGTAAGGCAAGATAAAGGTACCGCCTCCAGGAGGCGGTTAAATCTTTGTCTGCACATCGTTTTTCCAGGAGGCTGCCGCCGGTGCCAAGAGGGTTGGACGTGTAAGTGTCTGATTTTGCTTGATATGTCTGGGAGGCTCGCATGAAGGATGACGAGTTCAGGCCGAAGCTCGGCAAAATCGGGTCGCGCGGCTCGAAGGCAGGCAAACGCTATGCCGGTCAAGTCCGGGCAGCCGTCAACCGAGCCGGCGGCCAGCCCCAGCCCGGCGGTCGCTTCACGGGCAGCCGGACAGGGCGCGGCGGGGCGGCTGCGGCGCTGCTGAAATCGCGCGACCGGTATGCCGCCTTCCGCCAGCGCCGGGTGATCGTCAAGGCGCGGATCGTCAAGCTCGCCGGCAAGGGCGCGGACGGGGCGCGTGCCCATCTACGCTATCTTCAGCGCGACGGCGTCACCCGAGAAGGTGCGCCTGGCGAGCTCTACGGCGCCGACAGCGACCGCGTCGACGGCAAGGCGTTCATCGATCGCGCGGACGGCGACCGCCACCAATTCCGCTTCATCGTCGCTGCCGAAGACGGCATCGAGTATGAAGACCTGAAGGCGCTGACGCGGCGGCTCATGGCGCAGATGCAGGAAGACCTCGGCACGAAGCTCGACTGGGTCGCGGTTGATCATTTCAACACCGGCCACCCGCACAGCCACATCATCGTCCGAGGCAGGGACGACCGTGGCGAGAACCTGGTCATCGCGCGCGAATATATCTCATCTGGCATCCGCGAGCGGGCGGCCGAGCTGGTCAGCCTCGATCTCGGTCCGCGAACCGACCGCGAGATTGAGCTTCGCCTGCGCCGGGAAATGGAGCAGGAACGCTTCACCAGCATCGACCGTCGGCTGCTCAGCATGCGTGATGATGACGGGCTGGTCTCGCCGGGCGGTCCCGACGCCATTCGCCAGACGCTGCACCAGGGACGGCTGCGCAAGCTCGAGCGGATGGGTCTGGCCGCGGAGGTCGGCGCTGGCTCCTGGCGCCTCGACGATGAGCTCGAAGCCACGCTGCGCCGCACCGGCGAACGCGGCGACATCATCAAGACCATCCACCGCGAACTGGCCGGCAAGGGGCTTGCACGCAGTGCCGCCGACTGGGTGATCCACGATCGAGCCGGCGAGCCCGTCCAGTCTCTCGTCGGTCGCGTTGTCGCGCGTGGACTGGCCGACGAGATCAATGACCGCCACTACATGATCGTCGACGCCGTCGACGGTAAGAGCCATTGGATCGACATCGGTAGAGGCGAGGCGATGGAAACGATGCCTAATGGCTGCATCGTGCGTGTCGCGCCAAGGAACACCGAGCCGAGGCGGGTCGATCGTACCATCGCCGAAATCGCCGCCGCGAATGGCGGCCGTTACGACGTCGATATCCACCTGAAGCATGACCCATCCGCCACCGAGAGCTTTGCGCGAACGCATGTGCGGCGGCTGGAGGCGATCCGCCGCGCGACCGGCGGCGTTGAGCGAGAGCCGAACGGCACCTGGCTCATCGCGCCGGACCATCTCGATCGCGTCGCGAATTATGAGGGCCAGCGGGCCAGGGCCGAGCCTTTCGTTGTCGACAAGCTCTCCTCAATGGCGCTGGAGCGACAGGTCAGCTTCAACGGCGCCACCTGGCTCGACCGGGAGCTGGTTGCCGATAGACCCGAGCCTTTGCACGGATCCGGCTTCGGCTGCGACGTGAGAGAGGCGCAAGCTCGCCGGCGGGAGTGGCTGATCGCGCAAGGCCACGCGCATGAAGAACAGGATCGGATCGTCTATCGAGCCAACATGCTTTCGATCCTGCGCCAGCGAGAACTGAACCGTGTTGCTGGCCAACTGTCGGAGGAACTTGGCCTGCCCTATGCCGAAGCGCGATCCGGAGGACGAGTAGAGGGTACGCTCCGCCGCTCCGTCGAGCTTGCCAGCGGAAAATATGCCGTCGTTGAGAAGTCGCGCGAGTTCACGCTGGTGCCATGGCGGCCGGTGCTTGAGCGCCATGTGGGCAAGGAGGTCTCCGGTGTCGTGAGTGGGGAGGGGATTTCATGGACCGTCGGCCGGCAAAGGAGCGGACCTGGTGTTTCGTGAGATGGTGTACAGCTTTTTTAGCCAGCGGCGCGGGCAGCCATGCGAGCCCGCGTAGACCTTATGGCCGCACGCCCGCAATCGGTCGCATGGACCTGCCAGGCGGGGCGGCTTTGGAGCGTTCGGACCCGACACGCTGCGTGAGTGGCCAGACTTCGAGCGCTCGAAGATGCGGACTGTTGTCTGCTGGCCGGCGTTATTCCGGCTGGCCTATGACCGCGGCGCAACAGTTCACCGCTGAAGTTGCCACGGGCGAACATCGACAAGAGAAAAAACACCATTGCGCGATACAAATCGCCGTTGAAAGCGTTTAGGTTGCATGCGCTTCGCCAAGTAAACGGATACCCCAGAAGAGAGCCATGACCACGGCCCGCCATATCGTGACGCTGCTTAAAAGCCACTTTGCCGGCGACGAGGATCGTTTCCTCTCTATCGCGATGCAGCTTGCTGCGCATGAGGCACGTCAAGGCCATGGCAAGCTTGCTCAGGAGCTCAAGGATCTGGTCGACGCAGCCAAGAGCAGGGACGCCCGGATTGCCAAGAGCAGTCGGCCGGTTCCCCTTTTTCAGCCAAAGGGCGAGCTCGCAGGGCTCCTGCATGTGCGCTATCCGGACCTGCGACTGACCGACATGATTTTGCCGGACAGTCTGCGCTCGCGCCTGCACCGCGTGCTGGGAGAGCAGCGCCAACAAGCAAGCTTGCGCGAGCACGGGCTTGTTCCCCGTCGCAAACTGCTTCTGGTCGGCCCGCCAGGATCAGGCAAGACGATGACCGCATCGGCATTGGCCGGGGAGCTTCATCTGCCCCTTTTCACGATCGTCCTCGATGGTTTGATCACCAAGTTCATGGGAGAGACTGCCGGAAAGCTGCGGCTTGTTTTTGATGCAATGCAGGCGACGCGGGGCGTCTACTTCTTTGACGAATTCGATGCCATCGGCGCGCGTCGAGGCGAACGCCAGGATGTTGGCGAGATTCGGCGCGTGCTGAATTCGTTTCTGCAGTTTCTCGAGCAAGACGACAGCCACAGCCTGATTATTGCGGCAACAAATCATCCCGAGCTGCTCGACAGAGCTTTGTTCCGCCGTTTCGACGATGTCATCGAATACGCCGTGCCCGATCGGCCGATTATCGAGGCGCTGCTTCGGGCTCGACTCGACCGCTTCGACACCAGAGGGCTTGCCTGGAACGAGGCGATCTCTCAGGCAGAGAGACTGTCGCAGGCCGAGATCACCCGCGCGGCCGACGACGCTGCAAAAACCATCATATTGCGGGGGGGGGCGGATCACCTCGGAAGCGCTCATCGACGCTCTGAAGGAACGCCGGCAGGCTTCGCTGTCTGAGTAGCGACAGCACAGATCATAATGGCAGACGATTTTCCGCGCGACCGCGCCCATATCCACCTTCGCAACAACGGCATTCGGGAAGCCTATCGGCGGCCCAACCAACTTATACATGCACCGCCGCTGCCGGCGCGTGATCGGGCGTCGCATGCTGCGGCCTTGACGCAATCCATCGAACAAGCGGTCGAAAGTGCACGCCAGCAGATTGCGGCGCGTGACCCCCAGCTGTCGGTCGGCACGCCTGGCTTTTATATCGAGATCGATCTGCCCATGTCCGGACGGGCGGCCCTCGACCAGTTGGCCGATCGTCGCCAGCACATGGAGCTGGTCGCCGTCCATGAGCCAACTCAACCCGGTGCTCCCATCACAGCGTCGGTGTTCCTGCCGCAAAGCGCGCAAGCCTATTATTTGCGGAAAGTCGAGGCGTATCGAGACGTTGACACTGACCGCGGCAGACCGCGCAACGAGCCGCTCGTCTCCCGCATGGAGACAGTCAGGCTGGCGACTGCACGATCGTTGTTTACCGACCACGACGACCTCTTCCCCCAGGCCGCTGACGAGCAGGTGTGGTGGGAAGTCTGGCTGCGCGACGGTCGCCGCGAGAACTTCGAGCACATTGCCGAAGCCCTGAACATCACTTTGCGCACGCATGCGGTCAGGTTTCCGGAGCGGGTGGTCATGCTGGCACTCGCCAGCACGGCAATGCTCGACCGCATGATTGCGCACAGCGATGTCGTCGCCGAGCTGCGGCGCGCGAAGGATACGCCGTCCTTCTTCATGGGCCTTGGCGGCGCGGAGCAAAGGGACTGGAGCGACGAGCTTCTCGGGCGCGTCAGACCGCCTCAACCGATATTGCGGTCTGCATTCTCGACAGCGGCGTGCGTCGCACCCACCCGTTGATCGAACCCGCACTTGCCGTTGAAGACTGGCACACCGTCAAACCGGCATGGGGCAGCGACGACACACCTGCGTGGAGCGGCCACGGGACGCGAATGGCAGGTGTCGGCCTGTACGGTGATCTGGTCCCGCTCCTGGTCGGAGGCGATCCAGTTCCATTGCCCTTTCGGCTGGAGAGTGTTCGTATCCTTCCGCCAGAAGACGAGGCAAACGATCCAGAACTCTATGGCGCGATCACCGCGGAAGCGATCGCCCGCGCCGAGGTGCAGGCGCCGGAGCGCCGCCGCGCGATCGCAATGGCTGTGACAAGCGCCAGTCCGGCGCGTGGAAGGCCCACATCGTGGTCTGCCGCTATCGACCAACTCTGTTTCGAAGAGGAACAGCGACGCTTGATCGTTCTCTCTGCCGGCAACATCGGCGATGACCTCATGCCGGCCGAGCATTTGACGCGCAACGATCTGGAAGCAGTCGATGATCCTTCTCAGGCCTGGAATGCGCTGACGGTCGGCGCTTTCACAGAAAAGGTCGATATCATTGACACCGACTTTGCGGGCTACGCTCCGATCGCGCCGGTCGGCGAGCTCTCGCCGCGCAGTCGCACTTCGGTCGTTTGGGACAGGCAGTGGCCGGTGAAGCCCGAGGTCGTCTTCGAAGGCGGCAATCTCGCCCATGACGGTGTGTTGCCTGGCGAGCCGATCGACGATCTGCAGATATTGACCACTTTCTATCGACCCGAACTGCGCCACTTCACCACCCTCGGAGATACGAGCGCGGCAACGGCCCATGCCGCACGGATGGCGGGACTAATTCTATCAGCGCGCCCCGAGCTGTGGCCTGAAACGGTTCGCGCCCTGATCGTCCACTCGGCCGAATGGACTCCGGCGATGCGCGCACGCATCGATGCGTGCAACGGAGCGAAGGGCGAGATCCAGGCGCTCGTGCGGCGCTATGGTTATGGCGTGCCAGATCTTGGGCGCGCGCTTCTGTCAACGGTGAACGACCTCACGCTTATCGTTGAAGATGAGCTTCAGCCTTTCCAGCGCGAGGGCGGCGCGGCTGCCAAAACGCGTGACATGAAGCTGCATCGCCTGCCTTGGCCGAAGGAGCAGCTCGCGGCGCTCGGCGCTGCCCAGGTCGAGCTCCGCGTCACGCTGTCCTATTTCATCGAACCCAACCCCGGTGAACGCGGATGGACCCGCCGGCATCGTTACGCGTCCCATGGTCTTCGGTTCAGAGTAAAGTCAGCGACCGAGACAGTCGACGAATTCCGAGCCCGCATCAATCAGGCCGCTCGGGACGAGGAGGAAGGGGCGCCTGCTGGAGGCGGAGAAGAGTGGCTGCTCGGCACCTTCCGCGATCGCGGCTCGTTGCACGCCGATTTCTGGTCGGGCAGCGCCGCCGATCTCGCCGAGCGTGACGCGATCGGCGTGTTCCCGGTCGGGGGCTGGTGGAAGGAGAAGCCTTACCTGGAACGCGTCGACGCTCTGGCTCGGTACGCCCTGATTGTGACGATTCGGGCGCCTGGGGTCGATGTTGACATCTTCACACCCGTCGAAGCAGCCCTGACTGTCGAGACGTCGGTCGAGACCTGATGCAGCACTGTCCAAACCGGCCAACAACGGAGGTTTGACCAGCCTCTGGTGCCATGGCGGCTGGTGCTGGATCATCACGTCGGCAAGGAGGTGTCAGGGATCATGCGCGGAGGACGATAGGCGGGCAAAGGAGCGGGCCAAGCGTGTCATAATGGCGCCCATGGTCACGCCCACAAGCCGCGCCCCCTGCGTCCACGGAGAGGTGCGCGTCTGCTTAGGCGGCCGAGACATCGCTTACCTGATCAACGGGCTCGCCGTATTTGCGCCTGTAAGCGGCAATGAAATCGTCGTCGCTACAGATGCAGCGGCCGCTGGAGTCCTTGGCCTTCGGATCGTGCAAGTGAGAGCCAAGGGGGCGCAGAAGATTCACCCGAGTGCTCGTCGTCGGGCTCATGGGAAACCCCGCACTATGTTTGACCAAATCCGCGGCAAGCATAATCCCGGCAAGCACCGACTGAAAGGCCATCGGAACGACAGTTCGAACGCGGCGACTTCCTTCGCTAAGCTGGAACACCAGACCGCCGCAGATAGCCTGCTGATAAAAGGAGCGCAGGGGCTGGCCGACAAACGGGGCTAGCGGTTCAAACGGCACAGCCATCGCTGTAGCCACGCGAACTACAAAGTCGTTGGGAACTCCGGCATTGGTCTGCAGGAGCGTTTTCACCTGCTCGTGTGCTTCCGGTATTCCGAGTTCCTCGGCAATCAGCTGGTGCTCGTCCTTGGATTTTCCGGATGGCAGGTACATGCAACAAAGGCAAGCCTGGCCGTCATCGAAACCATGCCGGGAGATACCGAGATCGTGCTCCTGCGTCCAAGCGTTTGCGATCCATCGCGGCAGTGCACCTTGGACAGCCAGACGGTCGGCGGCGGTGTCAAGCGCCACACCCACTTGGTCGAAGACCCAATTGCCCCGGCGCGCAACATATTCTGCCCACGTCAGAGGGTGCGCCTCGACCTCAAGGGCAGTCGATCTAAGGGCGGTGGCTGCAAGAACCGCCTTGGACATACCAATCTCCGCCTGGCCGGCCAATGCGTAGCGCTGCAGGTTTGAGAGTTCGATCGCTTCGTGATCGATTACATGCAGACGACCCTTGAGATCGGGTTGTCTCGCTAGCGCCCAAAGCGAGCCATGGCCTATCGCACCGAGCCCAACGAGGTGGGTTTCGCCAAGGTCGACTGGAAAGTCGATCGGGCCAGCCTCCCCGGCTTTGGTCTTGTCGTAGCTGCATAGCGAGAGGTCGATGGTTTCGTCCAACTCGGCGCCGGTCAACTGGGCGGCGAAGATAGTTCGAAAGACGTTGGCGGCGCCGAAGCAACTGGCGGCGCCAGCTCCATAAGGCAGCAGACTTGGGCCAGAGCCCACCGGGTCCGTACGCGACAGCTTTGCCGCCCAACCGTCCGATCCCACGAAAAAGATCGGGCACCGGAGTGATGGGCGCGTTACCCCTGCAACGACGCAGACGGTGGCAGACTTGCCGGAACGCCGGATGCCGACTTTTGGATTGATCGACTTTGCCAAGCGCTCCAGCGCTTGGGCTTGAGAGCTCGCCGCGCTGTCCAGCGGGAGTATCGCCAGAACCGGGTAGAGCCTAGCGAGCAATCTCACCGCAAGATCTAATGTCGCCTGGCCTTCGGCGCAGGAAGCGGCCTGATGGTCGAAGGCGACTGCCACGACCTGCTTTTCAAGAGCTGCTTTGAAGTCTCCCAGATGAAAATCGGCCAGGACCTGAGATGCCGCCGTGGCGGCGCGATCGATGAAGTTAGCGAATGCCATTGTTCAACTCGATATCATGATCATTCGCGACAGTGCCGCGGGAGGGAGCGCATTCCATTTGGCCTTTTCGTCAAGCCGATAGGCGGCGACCCGAGCAAAATCGAAAGGCTCGCGGGCGAAATTCGGCACCACCAGCGACAGACACCCAACCGTGGTAGCAACCGCATAAGCGTCGTCCGTCGTCGAATGGTAGGCGCGGCCCGGATGGCTGTGAATCTGGGCCAAGAGTTTCAGGCCGCTTTTGTAGAGCCAGACATTGAGCCGGTGCAGTTCTTCGGCCGCAACGATCACGCAAACGCCATCGTTTGTTCGAATGTGACGCTGCGCCGGGATAACCGTCTCTGTTACGGCAAAGTGCCGGTCTTCCTGAACGCCGACCCAAAGTGCCATCCCCTCATTGCCCTCGCGACCAACTGAGCGCAGATGCCCATGCGTGGTCGAGATGCAGCCGCGCGGGAGAGTCACGATCGTTACATCTCTCAAACCAGTCATTCTTGTATCGCCTGAGGGGATACCACCATTCCTACGATTGTCGGTTGGAGTTGAATCTGCAACTGCTCTATAGGAACGATTCCGTACTTGATGATCTTGTCCAGGATGAAGGCCAAACAGCCTTCGCCAGAACCCCGATGAAGTAGCCATGGATCACCTGAATGGGCTGGATTGTCGTGGTATTCCCGGACGCCCGCCATGCACAGGAATGGTTCGTCCTCGGGACTGTTGGCCTGGATGAAGTCCGTCAGCGGCACGGCGTTCTGCTGGATGAGAGCTCCTATCATCTCCGGCGGCGTTCCGGGCAGCGGCGGACGTCTAAGCATTTTCAGGTATAGATCTTTCCGGGCAATCGGATCACGCGTAAACGGATCGACGAAGACCACGGACGGTGGTCTTAAGTCGTAGTCGGTGAAGTCGACCTCGCTCGCTGCGCTGACCACCCGTGGCTTTAACTTGGGGCTGGCGAAAATGAAGAAAGCGCGCGGAAAAGTCGCCTCGATCAAGAAGCAGCCCTGAGCCCGATAGACATCAGCATATGGCCGGAACCGGCCGATCTCCCGATCAAACTTCGCTCGGGAGACCTCCGGATCCACACTTTGGGGTTTAGGCACCTGCGACGCCCGCCTTCAGGCTGAGGAACAGGGTCACAGTATTCGGGAAACCGAAATCGCCAAGCTTCTTGTCGACGTCGAGCAAGTTGCCGGCCTCATCCTTGAATTCCCAATTCTCGGCTGGTTGGGCGACATTCTGCGTGTTCTCAAGGGCTTTGGTACGAATGACGTGAAGCGGCTGGTTGGGATTGGCTTCGACCTGCGTGGGCTGGCCGTTCACCACCACCGTGATCTCGATCTTGCCCGGTCCGCCGCCGTGATTATCGCCCTTACCCGAATCCTTCGACATTGTCCTACTCCTGTGGCTTGCCAACCGCCCCACGCCCTGGCACCCACCTGCGAGTGAGACCGGCGGTCTTCAATCGTTCACCCGGCGCCACGGCCGCGAGTACGCGAAAGACAGGGGATAAGCTACCGAATCGGTGCTTGCCTTCTTTTATGGGTGACTTGAGCCGCAAGTAAATGGTCTCAAATTGCTCCTCACAACTATAATCGATTAGAGCAATGCGAAAATATTGGCGACACGCCTATTCATCTGCTCTCTCACTCGCCTGCTCCGTGCTCGGCAAGGGGAGCTTTGATCTGCGTCACGCGTCCCCAAGCAGCTGATTGCGCCGGCAGCGCCATAGGAACCGTCGTTCAGAGTCTTCACCACTCAAGCACCCGCATGGATGCATGCCGACGCTCGTCTCCACAAAACAGCGCAAGTGGTGCCTTGTTGGATAAGGTCGCCTCGTACCTGGTGCAGCATCTCTCGGAACGCATGCCGCTGCGAGACCAGGCCTCATCATCGCGTCACATAGGAGCTGAAGCTTTCCGGATCGGGTATCCAATCGGCATCCAGTTGCTCGGCGATATGGTTGAATTCTGCCCTCAGGACAAGAGTGAGTAGAGCAGCCCCGCTACGAAAATCCCATCCTGGTTCGTTTGACGCATCGACTATTCAGATTGATTGGCGTGATACCCGGCGCGGCCGCAACACGCGAGGCCGTCAACCGCTGAGCAGAAAACCAGCCTTCGCCTTCCGCGGCGGCGGACCTCGTCAGCCTCTCGAAAGCTTGCCTGAGTAGGTTGCTCATGTGATCTGTGGAAGTGAGGATAGCGTGCACCCGTACAAACTAGACATTCATCGTGGCAGCTTGGCTGCAGGTGCAGCACGCCGTACCGCACGAGCAAGCGGACAGGCCGGCCAAGCCGGTTTTGAGCAGCACTTGGGCGAACTGCAGGCGGCGGACGAGTTGATGGGTGCGCCAGGCGAGGAGGTCCTCGTCAATGGCTCGCATGGTAAAGGTGAGTTGAGACCAACGAAGAGGCAGAGGATCCAAAGCAATCTGCAGCATGCTGTCACTGAGCGGCAACCAGGTGAGGTTGGCAACTCAGGCGCTCGCGTGATGATGCAACTCCCCACCCATCAGGTGGGTACATCGGAACGGGAGGCGCAACTTGTGATGCAGGGGGACGAGCACGAATACACCCCAGCACCGCATCTCGACGGGTCGATGCCCTCGACAGTGCAGCCGGATCGTCCAATTGTGGTCCCCGACGGTGCCGACAAGCGTCCTGTTTATTCCAACGATGCCACCGCCATCGAAGGGCTGAAGTCAGCACTCCTTGCGGGTAAAGCCAGGCCGGACACGGTCACTCGCAGCACAAATTCTCTTTTCGGCTTTAGTCGTTGGCTCTTTCAAAACAACAAGCCAGGGCTTGCTGCTCGGCTTTACCATCCGTCGCTGAGCCAGGATCTCGAGGAGTACGAGAGTAGGGGTGGTTCCTCCACCGTGGCTGGCGCACTGCGTCAATTGATGAAGTCGATGGGCGGAGCCGGCCCGATTGTGGGTCGCGCTGTCCTGAACCCCCATCCTGACGACGCCGCGCTCACCAGACATTTCAGATCCGCGAGCGGCTACGCAACTGCTCTTAACCATTTCAGTCATTACCTACGTCAAAATGACAAGCTCGGAATTGCGGGTCGCATTTACGATAAATCGCTGGATAAAGATGTTGAGAGCTACAAGGCCGCCTCCTCTAATGGTGGAGCTCCGATCGAATCTGCGCTGGTTTATCTCCGCAAGAACCCGCCGCGCGTTATACTCGGGAATCATCTGGAAAACGCGGTCAGCATGGAGGCTCGTCCCCGTGGCGACGCTGCTCAGCATACCGCACCACAGCAGGGATTCGATTGGCCAGAGGAGCTCCTGCCGGTAGGTTATAAGGAGGGCACCGATCTACCATTGTCTCTCGCCCCAACCGCGCACCAACACCAAGCGCCCGACTTTGGAGAGGCCGTCCCTCACTTGAACTGGCGCCACGGCGACCAGGGCGCCCCGGAGGAGCTGGTAGCTGCACGGGACAGGAGCAGCCCGCTGCCAAGCGAGGCGGTGCCACATAAATCTGGACGGGGACTCGCTACGCAGCCCAGATTGTGGGCGGAGAAATCCGCCTCGCCAGAGCTCTTTCGACGGCGGGCGGAGCAGGCTCTGCCGGCGTCCGCCAGAGGTGTGGAGACATCCTCCGCGGTTGATGAAGCCGCGCAGGCCGCTCGCCAAGCTTTGGCTTGGTTGCAGCAGGAGATGGAGGGGATCGAACCGATGCAGGATCCTCATAAGGTGGCTACACCGGAATGTGAGGCGCAGCTCGTCAGGCAGAGGGATGAGCACGAATCCACCCCAGCACCGCATCCCGGAGGTGGTGGGTCGATGCCCTCGACAGTGCAGCCGGATCGTCCAATTGTAGTCCCCGACGGTGCCGACAAGCGTCCTGTCTATTCCAACGATGCGACCGCTATCGAAGGGCTGAGGGCAGCATTCCACGCGGGTAAGGCCAAAGCGAACACGGTCACTTACAATGTAAATTCTCTTTTCGGCTTTAGTCGGTGGCTCCTTCAAAACAACAAGCCAGGGTTTGCTGCTCGGCTTTACCATTCGTCGCTGGATCAGGATCTCAAGGAGTACGAGAGTACGGGTGGTTCCTCCACCGTGGCTGGCGCACTGCGTTACCTCAAGAAGTCGACAGGCGGAGCCCAGATTATGGCTCGCCCTGTCGTGATCCCCTATCCTGACGATGCCGAGCTCATTAGAAATTACAGAGCCGCTTCGACCAAGGAGTACCTGGCAGCGCCTGCGACCGGACGGAATCCAGATACCGTGGGCGGCTATACAAATTTTCTTAGACATTTTAGTCAGTACCTGCGTCAAAATAACAAGCTTGGGATTGCGGCTCGGATTCACGACAAATCGCTGGATAAAGATGTTGAGAGCTTCAAGGCTGTCTCCTATGGTAATAGGCTAAGTATCAGTTCTGCATTGGCTCACCTCCGGGATATCCTGCCGCGCATTGTGCTCGGGCGCGAAACTGTCCTTTCTGCTCATCCGGCAGACGCAGTCACCAGGCGCGTTGGGGCCGCTGCTGAAGCTGGGCCAGCGGCACCGGCAAGAGCTCCCCAACCCGCCTCGCCAGCAACCGCTAGGCTGCCAGGCACCTACCGCGGCCTTCCACTGGTTGATGTGACCACACTGACTACCAGTTCCTCTGGGGCTCAGATCGGGGCGCTCGATCCGACAGCCCCGTCCAACGTTGCAACGGGGCGGGTGCTCGGCGCCGCCGAATGGCTGAGCGACGCCCATATCCAGAGAGATTACAATTTGCTGGAGGGGCAACTGCAGGGGATCAATCCGGCGCTCGCTGCCCGGACTCGGCTGGTGGATCCTTCCGTATCCCATCTACTGCGACACACGTCGCCGCAAGACGCTCGAGGCATATTGCAGTCCATCTATAATCAAAACAACGCCACAGCCGACTTCCTGTTCTTGCCAGTGAATAATGGCACGGCTACTAGCCCCGGCACCCATTGGTCGCTGCTGCTCGTTGATCGCCGCGACCCGGAAAGGCGGTTCGCCTATCACTACGACTCCCTCCAGCGAGAGGGATATAACGACGTGCCTGCAAAACAGCTCGCAGGACTGCTGAATGCCACCTTGGCGCCAGCCCCCATGGCCAGACAGACGAACCATTATGATTGCGGCGTATTTGTCCTGGAGGGCACGTGGGCGCTGGTTGAACGATTGGTGAAAGGGCAGCGGCCAGACCACGAGCCGCTGCCCCTCGACAACCTCGTTGCCGATCGGCAGGCGCTGCAAGACCGGCTAAGGAGGCGCTTGCCGCACGAGGAAGAGCCGCGGCAGCTGCTGGAGGATGAACCCGCCTCCCCACCGATGATGGCGTTCGAGCCAGGGGAACTGCGGCAACTGTTGGAAGACGAGCCTGCCTCCACTTGGGCACAAATCAATTCGACCCCACATGCGCGAGCGGACGGTGTTCATCAGCCAGCCCAGGCGCCGTGGCTCCCTGAACGCAGAAGATAACTTTGCGGAGGAGCGGTCACGCAACTGTCGGCGGCGCCGGGCCTCAGGGTGAATGGAAAGGATGGAGTGGCGGATGGTGTCGCGTGAAGGCGCAACACGCGTGCTGACCGACCTGATACGTAGGAAGTCGTTCATTGCTCCCAAATCGTATGTGAGGAACATTCCTGTCCCGGCTGCGCCGCGCGATGCTAGGTCGCGTTGTTCAGCGGGCCAAGCCGATGACACCTACGAAGCTACTGATCGGGCAGATCGCCGTTGTGTGCGCAATTGTCATTATCGGCGTATGGACGGCAACCCAATGGTGCGCTCAAATGCTGACCTACCAGACGCCTCTCGGCGCACCATGGTTTCTCTTCGCCGGCTGGCCAATCTACAAGCCGTGGAAGCTGTTTGAATGGTGGTTCCACTTCGATGCTTATGCGCCGGAGGTCTTCGACAAAGCCGGTACGCTTGCAGGCGCCAGCGGATTCCTGGGCTGTGCCGCCGCAATCGCTGGCTCGCTTTTGCGCGCGCGACAGCGCGGGTCGGTTACGACCTATGGGTCTTCACGGTGGGCCACGACTCATGAGGTCGAGACGGCAGGGTTGTTACGGCCGGCGGGCGTTTTCCTCGGTAGGCTGAACGATCGCTATCTGCGCCATGACGGCCCGGAGCACGTCATGGCATTTGCGCCGACGCGTTCGGGCAAGGGCGTGGGGCTGGTTGTTCCAACGCTACTTTCCTGGACCGGGTCTGCCATCATTCATGATATAAAAGGCGAAAATTGGCAGTTGACCTCCGGCTGGCGGTCGAAATTCTCGTACTGCCTTCTGTTCAATCCGACCGACCAGAGATCGGCACGCTACAACCCGCTGCTGGAGGTACGCAAAGGCCCAGATGAGATCCGAGACGTTCAAAACATCGCCGACATCCTCGTCGATCCCGAGGGCGCGCTGGAGCGACGGAACCACTGGGAGAAGACCAGCCATTCACTCCTAGTTGGCGCCATTTTGCACGTGCTCTACGCTGAAGAGGAAAAGACGCTGGCCCGCGTCGCCACCTTCCTGTCGGACCCGCAACGCTCGTTTGCCGCAACGCTACAGCGGATGATGACGACAAACCATCTCGGGACGGGGCATAACCCTCAGGTCCATCCCGTAGTGGCCTCGGCGGCTCGCGAACTCCTGAACAAGTCGGAGAACGAGCGCTCAGGCGTCCTCTCGACCGCCATGTCCTTTCTCGGGCTTTATCGTGATCCAACGGTCGCGACGGCCACTTCGTCCTGCGACTGGCGCATCGCTGACCTAGTGGATGGAGAGCGACCGCTGTCGCTCTATCTGGTCGTGCCGCCTTCGGATATCTCGCGCACCAAGCCTTTGGTGCGACTGATCTTGAACCAGATCGGCAGGCGGTTGACGGAGCGCCTGGAGGGGGACCCGAAGAAGAGCCGTAAGCATCAACTGCTCATGATGCTGGACGAGTTTCCGGCGCTCGGTCGCCTCGACTTCTTCGAGACGGCGCTCGCCTTCATGGCAGGTTATGGCATTCGCTCCTATCTGATCGCACAATCTTTGAACCAGGTTTCAAAGGCCTATGGCGAGAACAATGCTATTCTCGACAATTGCCACGTGCGAATTGCCTTTTCCTCCAATGACGAACGCACGGCCAAGCGCATCTCGGATGCCCTCGGCACCGCAACCGAACTTAGGTCGATGCGCAACTATGCGGGCCATCGGCTTGCGCCCTGGCTTTCGCATGTCATGGTGAGCCGCCAGGAAACCGCGCGCCCGCTCCTGACGCCAGGCGAGGTGATGCAATTGCCGCCGTCAGACGAATTGGTCCTGGTTTCTGGGTTGCCGCCGATCCGCGCCAAGAAGCTGCGCTATTATCAGGATCAGAATTTCACAGACCGGGTGCTGCCTGCGCCGGTGCTGCGCGACGGTCCCTATGCGGACTGCCCTGCATCACGCCCGGACGGCTGGACTGGACAAGTGTGCAGCGTCGATAGCCGACTTGCTGCGGACGACGAAAGCGCCGACGCGCCAGTTGAAGACGAGGGAGGCGTTCAGCAGCAACGCCATCCAAGCCTGCCCGTAGAAGACGTTGTTGTCTCTCAAGAGCCCGATCAGGCCGATCTGTTGAAGCCCGCAGACGATGACAGCGAAGCGCTCGCGGACAAGCGTGTCATGGATCGGATTTCCACTGCGGCCCGCGCCTACGGTATCAACGAGGGCAGGGGCGACGACAAGGATGTCATTCCCGGCTTCTGAAGTCCGCTGAGTTGCAGAGCGCATCTCAGCGTAGATAACGGCCATAAGCAATTTTGAGCGTCTGGCCGATCCTTCTCCCGTCGCCGGCGCAACGCCGGGCCGTCGGAACGAGCCGCATGAAGCCCCACCGCATTCGCCATCAGTTTCTGCTTGAGCCGGAGCTCAGCGAGAAACTGGACAACCTCAGTCGCGATCCGTCAACGACCAAATCAGCGATCGTGGCGAAGGCGGTCGAGGCGTTCATCGAGCGGCGTGGCGAGAACGAGTTCGATCGGCGCTACGGCGTAAGGCTTGACCGGCTCTCCCGCGACCTTGCCCACGTCAGGCGCGATGCCGAGGTGATCCTGGAGAGTCTGGCGCTCTTCATCCGCTTTTCGATCACGCTTCATGCCCACACGCCTGTGCCGGACAGGGCGACCCAGGCGATTGCCCAGGAGCGTTTTGACAAATTCGTTGAGCAGGTCGGCGGCCAGATCGCTTCCGGCAAAAGGTCGCTTAGCAAAGACAATGGTGGGGGAGGGGAAGGATGAGCTCTCATCCCGAGGCCGACCACCGGCGGCGTGTCATGCTGCGCACCGCCCTGGGTCCGGCAATCACCGAAGCCCTTGCCGATCCGTCCGTCATCGAGGTGATGGTCAATCCCGACGGTGCGCTGCGGCTCGACCGGCTGGGCGAGGGCCGAGTCAATACGGGCGTGCATCTGCACCCGTCCGAGGCGGAACGCATCATCCGCCTGGTCGCCTCCCATGTGCGGGTCGAGGCGCACGCGGACAATCCGATTGTCAGTGCCGAACTGCCGTCGGGCGAGCGCTTCGAGGGTCTGCTGCCGCCGGTCGTGCTCGCGCCATGCTTTGCCATCCGTAAACCAGCGGCAAAGCTCTACACGCTGGCCGACTATGTCGCGGACCGGATCATGCTGCCGCTGCAGGTCGATGTGCTCAAGAGGGCAGTCCGCGAGCGGCGCAACATCCTGGTCGCCGGCGGCACGTCTTCGGGCAAGACAACCCTTGCCAATGCGCTGCTGGCGGAGGTCGCAGAATGCGACGAGCGGGTGATCCTCATCGAGGACACGCGCGAACTGCAGTGCGCGGCCAGGGACTGCGTTGCCCTGA
This sequence comes from Mesorhizobium sp. M1A.F.Ca.IN.020.03.2.1, assembly GCF_004023205.1. NCBI lineage: Bacteria > Pseudomonadati > Pseudomonadota > Alphaproteobacteria > Hyphomicrobiales > Phyllobacteriaceae > Mesorhizobium > Mesorhizobium sp. M1A.F.Ca.IN.020.03.2.1. The sequence goes on from NZ_RZSV01000005.1 coordinate 19,929, forward strand.
GAACGAGGCGGGGCTCGGTCACCCTTGCCGATCTCGTGCGCTCAACGCTGCGGCTCAGGCCCGACCGCATCATCGTCGGCGAAGTAAGAGGTGCGGAAGCACTCGACATGCTGAAGGCATGGAACACCGGGCACCCCGGCGGCATCGCCACGGTTCACGCCAATTCGGCGCGCTCCGCACTCTACCGTATCGAGCAGCTCGCACAGGAAGCAGTCGTCACCGTTCCCCGCCGCCTCATCGCCGATGCCGTCGACCTGCTCGTCTTCATCGCCGGCCGCGGCTCGTCGCGCCACATCGACGCAATCGCCGAGGTCACCGGTCTCGACGGCAGCGGCGATTACGCCGTTGCCCCGCTCACGCTTTCGCAACTCCAGCAGCTTTGAAAGGCCTTCCTCATGCGCAAGAAGCTTCGCTTTCTTTCGTCCACAGCGCTCGCGTTTCTTATCACGGCCCCCGTTTATGCGGCCGGCTCCGGCATGCCGTGGGAGCAGCCGCTGCAGCAGATCCTGGAGTCGGTGCAGGGACCGGTCGCCAAGATCGTTGCGGTGATCATCATTATCACCACCGGCCTGACGCTTGCCTTCGGCGACACCGCCGGTGGTTTTCGGCGCCTGATTCAGATCGTCTTCGGTCTGTCGATCGCCTTCGCGGCATCGAGCTTCTTCCTCTCCTTCTTCTCCTTCGGTGGTGGGGCGCTCGTCTGATGGCCGCCGGGGAGCAGCATATCGAGGGCTTCGCAGTACCGGTCCACCGGGCGCTGACCGAGCCGATCCTGCTCGGCGGGGCTCCGCGCGCGGTGGCGATCCTCAACGGTACAGTGGCCGCGGCCATTGGCTTCGGCTTGCAGCAATGGATTGCTGGTCTGGTGCTTTGGATCGCGGGCCACTCGTTAGCGGTCTTTGCCGCAAGACGCGATCCGGACTTCGCCAGCGTGCTTGTGCGCCACCTTCGTCTGAAGGGGTGGCTTGCATGCTGAACCTTTCGGAATATCGAAGCAAAGCCGACCGGCTTGCCGACCATCTACCCTGGGCTGCCTTGGTGGCGCCCGGCATCGTGCTCAACAAGGACGGCAGCTTTCAGCGGACGTTGCGGTTCCGCGGCCCGGATCTCGAAAGTGCGACGGAGGCTGAACTCGTCGGCATTTGCGGCCGGGCGAACAATGCTCTCAGACGCCTTGGCTCTGGCTGGGCATTGTTCTTTGAGGCCGAGCGCATAGAAGCGCTGGGCTATCCGAACTCGCATTTTCCTGACGCCGCGTCGTGGCTGGTCGACGAAGAACGCCGCGCTGCTTTCGAGGGGAAGGTAGCGCACTACGAGAGCCGCTATCATGTGACCTTAGTGTTTATGCCACCGCCCGACGCCCAGGCGCGCGCGGAAAGCGCGCTCGTCGACTCTCATTATTCCCAAGGAGAAAGAGACTGGCGCCAGGATCTGGCGAGGTTCCGTGACGAGACCAACCGCGTGCTCGATCTCTTCTCGGGCTTCATGCCCGAAGTACGCGTCCTCGATGATGCTCAGACGTTGACCTATCTCCACGGCACGATTTCGCCTCGACGCCATCCTATCATGGTCCCGGAAACGCCGATATATCTGGATGCCATCCTGGTCGATGCGCCGCTTGCCGGTGGCCTGGAGCCGATGCTGGGTGAGCAGCATCTTCGCACACTGACCATCCTCGGCTTTCCGAACCTCACCCGGCCCGGGATTCTCGATGCCCTCAATCATCAGGATTTCGCCTATCGCTGGATGACGCGCTTCATTCCGCTCGAGAAAACGGAAGCCACGAAGACGCTGACGCGGTTGCGCCGGCAGTGGTTTGCCAAGCGCAAATCGATCGTGGCAATCCTACGCGAGGTCATTACCAACGAGCCGGTCCCGCTTGTCGACAGCGATGCCGACAACAAGGCGCTCGATGCCGACGAAGCCCTTCAGGCATTGGGCGGCGATCATGTGAGCTTCGGCTATCTCACCACGACCGTGACGGTGTGGGGCGAGGATCGCCAAGCCGCTGCAGAGAAGCTTCGCGCGGTCGAGCGCATCATCAATGGGATCGGTTTCACCACGATCCGAGAAGGCGTCAATGCGGTCGAGGCTTGGCTCGGCTCATTGCCTGGCCATGTCTACGCTAACGTTCGCCAACCGCTCGTTCATACTTTGAACCTTGCCCATCTCATGCCGCTGTCGTCGGTTTGGGCCGGTCCTGCGACAAACGAGTATCTCGCGAAAGTCACCCAAACCGAAGCGCCACCGCTTCTCGTTGCCGAGACCAGCGGGTCGACACCGTTTCGGCTTTCCACCCACGTCGAAGATGTCGGCCACATGCTGGCTGTTGGTCCGACCGGCGCCGGCAAGTCGGTTCTGCTTGCTCTGATTGCTCTGCAGTTCAGGCGCTATGCCGGCGCCCAGGTTTATGTCTTCGACAAAGGCAATTCGGCCCGTGCTGCAACACTTGCCATGGGTGGAGAACACCACGCGCTAGGAGCGGACGGTTCCCTTGCCTTTCAGCCACTGCGCAGCATCAACGACCAGGCTAGCCGAAGCTGGGCGGCCGAATGGATCGCCAGCCTTATTGCCCACGAGAACGTCACCGTCACGCCGGAGGTGAAGGAGGCTATCTGGTCAGCGCTGGCCAGCCTTGCCACCGCGCCGGCGCAGGAACGCACACTGACCGGCCTTTCGGTCCTGCTTCAATCCAATGCGCTGAAGTCCGCATTGATGCCCTACACGCTCGACGGTCCCTTCGGCCGCCTGCTCGATGCCGATCATGATGGGCTGGCCTTGTCGGATGTGCAGTGTTTCGAGACCGAGGAGCTGATGCACAGCCAAGGCGCTTTGCTGCCGGTGCTTACCTATCTGTTCCAGCGACTTGAGGAACGGTTCGACGGACGGCCCACGCTGATCATGCTCGACGAGGCGTGGGTCTATCTCGACAATCCGCTGTTCGCCGCCCGCATCCGCGAATGGCTGAAGGTGCTGCGAAAGAAGAACGTGTCGGTTGTCTTCGCTACGCAGTCGCTGGCTGATATCGCGGGCTCTGCCATAGCGCCGGCAATCATCGAAAGCTGCCCGCAGCGCATTTTCCTTCCCAATGATCGTGCCGTGGAACCCCAGGCGCGCACAGCCTACGAACGCTTCGGTTTAAGCGAGCGGCAGATCGAATTGATCGCCCGCGCCACGCCGAAGCGTCAGTATTATCTGCAATCGCGCCGCGGCAACCGTCTGTTCGAGCTCGGGCTTGGCCCCATCGCTCTTGCGCTTTGCGGTGCTTCCGATCCGGCCACGCAGACTCTGATCGACAGGATCCTGTCCGAAGACGGGCAAGGCAGCTTTGCCTCGCAGTTCCTGATCGCGCGCGGCCTCGATTGGGCCGGCGAACTTCTCAAGCAATTCCCTCAACCAGACAAGGAGCAATTAGCATGATGCGGCGACGCCTTCTCTCCGGCCTGATCACCGTTTCCCTGATCGCCAAGCCTATGGCCGACTATGTGCAGCCCGCCTACGCCCTTATCGTGTTCGATCCGTCCAATTATGCGCAGAACGTGCTGACGGCCGCGCGCGCCCTGGAGCAGATCAACAACCAGATCCAGTCGCTGCAGAATCAGGCGACCATGCTGCAGAACATGGCGCGCAATCTTCAGCGTCTGGATTTCTCTTCCGTTGGCCAACTCACCGGTTCGCTCCATCGCATCGACGGCTTGATGGACCAGGCGAGTGGCCTCAGCTTTGATCTGGGCAAGCTTCAAGACCAGTGGCGCAGCCAATATCCGGAAAGCTACGACGCCACGATCAAGGTCAGCGATGTGGCGAGTGCTGCGCGCGAGCGTTGGCAAAGCGCCATGCAGGCGTTCCGCCAGACCATGGGGGTCCAGTCGCAAATCGTCGAGAACGTCCGCGCCGACGGCGATCTGCTCGCCGATCTCGTCAACCGCAGCCAAGGGGCGGCCGGTGCGCTTCAGGCAAGCCAGGCCACCAACCAGCTGATAGCGCTTTCGACAAAGCAGCAGATGCAGATCCAGACGCTGCTCGCAACGCAGTTTCGAGCTGAGGCCGAGGATGCCGCCCGCAAGGCCCAGTCAGAGGAAGCCGCCCGCGAGATGACGAAGCGATTCTTGGGTACCGGCTCGGCTTATCCCGGCAATTAATCACGAGTTCATCACGACGAGGAAGGCAGCGGCATGAACGACCTTGGCGTCATCGATCGCTTCATGGAGACCTTCATCCGCTACATCGACAGCGGGTTCGGTCTGCTCTCGGGCGACGTCGCCTTCCTCACTACCATTCTGATCGGCATTGACATCACACTTGCCGGCCTGGCGTGGGCGCTCGGCGAGGAGACCAGCGTTCTCGGCCGGCTTGTCCGCAAGGTGCTCTATGTTGGCGTCTTCGCCTTCATCCTGAACAATTTCAAGAACCTCGCCGATATCATTTATCGTTCTTTTGCCGGTCTCGGGATTAATGCGTCGGCCGGCAATCTGTCGGCAGACAATCTCCTGCGCCCGGGCCGCATTGCCGCGACCGGTTTCGAAGGTGCTTGGCCAATGCTTGACCAAGCCAGTCAGCTCCTGGGCTTCCCGGAAATCTTCGGCAACGCACTGACCATCTTCGTGCTGCTGATGGCCTGGTTCCTGGTCATCATCGCCTTCTTCATCCTTTCCATCCAGCTTTTCATCACCATCCTTGAGTTCAAGCTCACCACGCTGGCAGGTTTTGTTTTAATTCCATTCGCACTTTGGAACCGTTCAGCGTTCCTGGCCGAACGCGTGCTCGGCCATGTTATCTCGTCAGGCATCAAGGTGATGGTGCTCGCCGTCATTGTCGGCATCGGCTCCACGCTCTTCGGGGAGTTCGCTTCCGCATTGCAAGGCAAGGAGCCGGATCTGGCCGCTGCCATGTCCCAGGTACTGGGCGCACTGGCACTGCTTGGCCTTGGCATTTTTGGGCCGGGGATCGCGTCGGGTCTTGTCTCAGGCGCACCGCAGCTTGGCGCGGGCGCCGCCCTCGGCACGACCGCGGCGGCAGCGGGTGTATCACTCGTTGCTGGAGGCACGGCATTTTCTGGCGCGCGTATGGCAACCAGCGGCGGTCTCGCCGCCATCCGCGCCGGCACAACAATGGGATCGGCTGCTTCCACGTCCTGGCAGATCGGGCGCGCAACCTCGCCCGACGTTGGCCTCTCCGGTGTGGCTGCTGGAATGCATGGTGTAACCAGTGCCGCTGGCGGCGCCGCTATACGCGTAGCGCGATCCGCCACTGCAAGTGTTGGGCGCAACGCCGATGCCGGGCGCGATGCCGCGTGGACCGCGACCGGCGGCACGCCGACCGCGTCAATGACCGAGCGCTCTGCCGGTTCGGCCACTGTTTCGGCGCCGACGTGGGCAAGGCGCCTACGTTCTGAACAGACCGCCCGTGCACATCGCCACGCTGCCATGCAAGCTGTCCGAGACGGAGACCGGCCGGGAGGCAGCGCCAACCCCTCTCTCAACGACAAGGATGACTAGATGCTCTTCAAGCGACCCGTGCACCGTTACGGCAAAACACCCGAACCGGTCACGCCGTATCAAAAAGCCGCCCAGCTGTGGGACGAGCGCATCGGCTCATCTCGACTGCAGGCCAGGAACTGGCGGCTCATGGCCCTTGGGTGCCTGGCCTTGGCGACCGGACTTTCCGGCGGACTCGTATGGCAGTCGATGCAAAGCCGTGTCGTGCCTTACGTCGTCGAGGTCGATGGCTTCGGCGAGACGCGCGCCGTCGCGCCGGCAATCCGGAATTATGAGCCCTCGGATGCTCAGATCGCCTGGCATCTCGGCCGCTTCATCCAGAATGTCCGTTCCGTTTCCACCGATCCGGTTTTGGTACGGCAGAACTGGTTCGCAGCTTACGACTTTGCTAGCGATCGCGCAGCGCTCTTCCTCAACGAATACGCCAAGGCGAACGACCCCTTCGGTCAGATCGGAACGCGCAGTGTCTCGGTACAGGTCACCAGCGTGGTCAGGGCCTCCGAAAGTTCATTCCAGGTCAAATGGACCGAGCAGGTGTTTGAGCGCGGAAGCCTTGCCAGCACGATGCGCTGGACTGCGATCCTCACGATCGTGATCCGCTCGCCAAGCAATACGGATCAGCTGCGCAAGAATCCGCTCGGCGTCTTCATCAACGCCATTGACTGGTCACGCGAGCTCGACAGCGCCGTCCCACCCCCCCTTTCTCCGACGGAGTCCACCAATGAAAGATAAAATGTCACCGATTCGTGCCGTGCTGATCCTATCGGTGTCGGCAGCGGTCGTTTCCGCTTGTGCATCGAAGAAGGTGCCGCCGCCTGAGATTTCCTATGACGCTGCTGACTTCAAACCGGCCGCGATCGAGAAGGCGCCGGAGAGGCCGATTAGAATTGTCGAGGTGCCAAAACCACTGCCGCTGCCTGGCCAATTGCAGCCCGAGTCCGGCAAGGCCGAGGACAAGCGCCCCCCTGAAGAACGCGTCGCTGATGCCAACAAAGCCGCGACCCAGCAACCCACCAAGTACGGGTATGTTAATGCCGTGCAAGTCTACCCCTTCACCGATGGCGCGCTTTATCAGCTCTATGCCGCGCCGGAGCGCGTGACCGACATCGCTCTGCAGCCGGGCGAGAAACTAACCGCCGTGTCGGCTGGCGACACCGTGCGCTGGGTCATAGGCGATACCGCAAGCGGCACCGGTGACAATCAGCGCACCCATGTTCTGGTGAAACCCTTCGCGCCGGGTCTTGCCACCAATGTCGTCATTACGACGGACCGGCGGACCTATCATTTGCAGCTTCAAAGCACCGAGAAGACAGCAATGGCGGCAATCTCCTGGACCTACAGCCAAGACCAGATCATCGCGCTTCGCCAGCGCAATGCTCAAGCCGAGGCAGTTACACCGGTCGCGTCGAATATCGCGCTCGAAAACCTTCGCTTTCGCTACTCGATCAGTGGCGACACACCGCCCTGGAGACCGACGCGAGCCTTCGACGACGGCAGCAAGGTCTATATTGAGTTCCCTCGTCGCATAGATCAGGGCGAGGCGCCACCACTCTTCATCGTCGGCGCAGATGGGAGCAGCGAGCTCGTCAACTATCGCGTGCGCGGCAACTATTACATCGTCGATCGGCTCTTCGCCGCGGCCGAACTTCGCCTCGGCACCAAGCAGCAGCAGGTGATCCGCATCAGCAGGATTGACGACAGGCAACCGCTACGGCGGATCTCGCTCTTTTCGCGTTCCAGCCGGTGAGGTGAGGGCTCATGATCGAAAATTCCCGCTCTGGCATCCCGCCGAAACTGGATCCCGAGGAACTGCAGCTTCGGGCCTCTCCCCGCCGCGTGGTGCGGTTCAGGCGCGGTGTGATCATCGCGATCGCAGCGCTCGGATCCGGCGCTGTGTTCGGCGTTGCCATGATGGCGCTCCAGGGGCCGGCCCTTCGCATCAGGGATCAGGCGGAAGATCCCTACAGCACTGAGCGCAAACCAACCGTCGAGGGACTCGATACGCTTCCCCATGACTATTCCGGCATGAAGCCGAAGCCTCCCGTCCTTGGGCCACCTTTGCCGGGCGACCTCGGTCGCCCCATCCTCGAGCGGCAGCGCCAGCTCGGCATCGTGCCGGGTCAAGACATCTCGGCCGAGGAGCAGCGTCTAGCGCAGCAGGCGATCGAAGCGCGTGAATCGCAGGTGCTTTTCCGCGTCGAAAATCGAGCTCAACAGACAGATGTCGGTGAGAGCGTGCAAACTGCTCAGCATCCATTTGAGGCACTTCCCCAATCCGAAGCAGCACGCGCGTCAGCCTCGGTGGCGCCGGCGGAAGGCGACCAGAACAATCAGCAGCGAAAGCTTGATTTCCTCAGCCAGCGGAGCACTGGCGGGATCTACAATCCGCATGCGCTGCAGACGCCGATCTCGCCGTATCAACTGATGGCTGGCAGCGTGATTGCCGCCAGCCTGATCACCGGCATCAATTCCGATTTGCCGGGCCTTGTCGTCGCGCAAGTCACCGAGAATGTGCACGACACGGTCACGGGCAACATATTGCTGATTCCGCAGGGCTCACGTCTTATCGGCGTCTACGACAGCGTCGTCGCGTTCGGGCAAAAGCGAGCGCTGCTGGTCTGGCAGCGCATTCTGCTGCCCGACGGCTCGTCGGTCGAAATCGACAATCTGCCCGCGAGCGACACCGCCGGCTACGCAGGGCTGGAAGACAAAGTCGATTTCCACACCTGGCAGCTGATCAAGGGGGTGGCGCTTGCCACATTGCTCGGTGTCGGCACGGAATTCAGCCTCGGCGAAAACGAGAGCGATCTGGTCAAGGCGATCCGGGAATCAGCCCAGCAGAACGCCAGTCGAGCCGGCCAGCGCATCACCGAAAAAAACCTCAATATCCAGCCCACCATCATCGTCCGCCCAGGTTGGCCACTGCGCGTCATCGTGCACAAGGACATCGTGCTGCGGCCATACGCGAGTTGAGCAGGAGTTACCATGGCTGACCTGAAACTTGGAAAGCTTCCAGACCGAACAGCTTCGAAGATCACCATTACCGTCAGCGCGGAGCTGGGCCAAACACTCAAGGAGTATGCTGCACTTTACCGTCAGACCTATCGTCAGTCTGAAACCGTGGCAGAACTCATCCCTTTCATGCTGGCGGCGTTTCTGGAAGGCGACCGAGCCTTTGCCAAGGCCCGAAAAGAAGGTCTGCCGACGGAGCTTGCCGAAAAATCGTGACTCCTCCGCTAGAGGCAGCTGGAACATTGCCTAGCTGTCGCGGCCTACCTGCTCCTCGCGAAGCATAGGATCAAACACCTTGGAATGCAGGTATGCGTAAGAGAGGATGTGGAAGGAAATACCGCGCAACAGCCTAAGTTTGCATTTTCGATTGGATGCGGTAGTCGCCTATGAGCGGTCAAAATGAAACGCAGCTGGTTCGCGATCGACCAAACGGCGAGCGCACTGTGCTTTGCTCAGACCGCCACCGAGTGCCTCGCCGTTCCCCCTTTGAAATATGTATCGAACTTGGCCGCGATGGTTCGAACGAAGGGGCGACTTTCAGCCCGTACGACGAAACTGTCGCCATCGAATTCAAGCGCTCGGGCAGGATCGTGGAGGGCGATGGACCTCGAGCGATGAAGGAGCTTCTCGCCGGCTTTGCCGAACCGCTCCACCAGATCGACTGCCGAGAAGGCAAAATCACACATCAGCCGCTCGATTATCCAGCCACGGACGCGATCGTCGTCGGAAAGGGCAACGCCCCGGACGGCAGCCAACCCGCCATCCGCAACCATGCGCCCGTACCCGGCAGTCGAAGCCATGTTCTGCACGTAGCCTTGGCGAAAACGACCGATGGACGAAGGGCCAAGTCCGATCAGTGTCGGGCAGCGATCCTCGGTGTAGCCCTGAAAATTGCGATGCAAAACCCCTGCGCGGGCCGCTATGGCCAGCGCATCGTCGGGCTTCGCGAAATGATCGAGTCCTATTGCCTCATATCCCTTGGCGACAATTGCCCGCGCCGCGAGTTGAGATTGGGCGAAACGCTCGGTGGGACTCGGCAGCCATGCCTCGTCGATCATCGTCTGATGCTTCTTGAACCAGGGCACATGTGCGTAGCCGAACAGAGCCATCCGGTCTGGTTCCAAGGTCAGTGCCTGCGCCACCGTGGAACAGATCGTCTCGCGTGTCTGATTCGGGAGCCCGTAGAGCAGGTCCAGATTGACCGATTCAACGCCCCGCGAACGAACCCCGTCGACGACTGCCTTGGTCTGCAAAAAACTTTGCTCACGATTAATTGCTTTTTGCACTTGCGGATCGAAATCCTGCACGCCGAGGCTCGCCCGCGTTACGCCGATTTGAGCAAGCGCATCAAGGCGCGCCTTGTCCATGTCGTTGGTTCCGATTTCGATGCTGACCGTAGCATCCGGGAGAAGGTCGAAGCTGTCCCGCAAGGCCGCTCCAAGAGCAACCATGTCATCGGGCCTCAGCATCGTTGGCGAACCGCCACCGAAGTGGATTGCACGGACATGTGCCTTGCCACTCACCAGACCGGCAATCGTGACGATTTCGGCATTCAGCGAGCGCAGATAAGCGGCCACCGGCTCATATTGGTGCGTCTGCTTGGTGTGACAGGCGCAGAACCAGCAGAGCTTGTCGCAGTAAGGAATGTGCAAATACAGCGAGATTTCGTCGCCACTTTCCAGCGCCTCCAACCAGCCACGGTAAATGGCAGCATCGACCCCGGAATGGAAATGCGGCGCCGTCGGATAGCTTGTGTAGCGTGGGACGTTCTCGCTGAGTTTGACAGCTATTTCCGATTGCATCTCGCGTTCACCGTGTTGCCCGCCGAACACTGCACGCATCGCTGAAGCAGACCCTGATCTCGATCAGCCGCGCGCATGGACAAACCGCCGCAGGACTTCTCTACCCTGGATGGGTATCCTGCCGGCAGTTAGGATCGGGTAAAGCGAACGCATGACCTTTCGGCAAGACATTCATACTTCCGGCATTCCTGTTCTTTGCCTCCCTTGCGAGGCACGGCGTCGCGGTGTCTGCGGTGCGCTCGATCCAGACAATTTGGTTGGGCTCGCCAAGACTTGCTCGCGTCGCCGGATCGAGTCAGGAATGGAGTTGACCGGCGAGGCACAGAACGTCGACAGCTACTCGAACGTGCTTTCAGGCGTGGTAAAGCTATCAAAGAGCCTGTCGGATGGGCGCCAGCAGATCGTCGGTCTCCAGTTTGCACCGAATTTTCTGGGACGTCCTTTCAAGGTGGAAAGCTCGATCAATGCGGAAGCGGCAACAGCAGTCACGCTGTGCTCGTTTCCGCGAGCGGCCGTCGAACGGATGATGAAGGCGTCACGGGAATTCGAGCATCGCCTGCTCAAACAGACGCTGAATGAACTCGATGAGGCGCGCGAGTGGATGGTGACGCTGGGGCGCAAGACAGCTCCGGAAAAGGTGGCGAGTTTTCTCCTCATGATGGCCCGGAATATCGATTCCAGTCTCGACGCGGCTTCCAGGTCAGCGTCCTTCGATCTGCCGCTGACGCGTGCCGAAATCTCTGATTTCCTTGGAATTACCAACGAAACCGTGAGCCGCCAACTGACGCGATTGCGGGCTGACGGGGTGATTCGGATTGAGAACGCACGCCATGTGACGGTGGACAGCATAAGCCGTCTGGAGAAGCGCTGTGGCGGCGGACGCGAGCGGCCCTAAGCGGCGAGGCCCATGTCGCATGGCTCCGGGGCGGGCCGTGCTTGCCTTCTAATGCGATGTCGCCGCGCCTTCGAAGAAGCGGCGTCACGGTCGAGACAGACAGCTTTCGGGCTTTGATAGGGACGACGACCAATCGCCAGGTGTGTTTCGGCACATACCGGCGAAGCACGGTCCTTAAGCTGCCACGGCTCGGCCGAACGATCGCGTTCGTTTCCAATGGGATCCGAACAACGTTTGGCAGGGCATCGGCAATAGCATCCAACGCGTCGCAGAGCCTCAGCTTTCGCCTCAATCGATCGCGTCTGCGCCCGCCCAACCCAGGGAACGCCTTCCATGAGGGGGTGAGCCCGCGCTGCGTTCCTCGTTCATTCGCCACCTGCTGATTGCGCCGCCGACACAAAATCGTGCGGCCTGACATAGATCAGGGCGAGGGGGCGGCGGCTGCGCAATTAGTGCGCTGCGGATTTGGCATCCACCAGATTCGAGATCGGGATCTGCAATGAAATTCGGCACAGAGATCGTCCTTCTAAGCGTGTTCGCTTTTGCGGCCCTGGTGGCCGCCGGCTTCGGCGTGGATGAACCTTTCCGCCGACATATGTGGGTGTTGTTCTTCGCAGTGGCTGGTTTCACTGCGATCCTGTTGCGCAACACGGAGTTCAAGCCAGCAGCTCCGATTGACCCATCCGCTTACATGGATGGTCCGATCCGCTACGGCGCGATCGCCACCGTGTTCTGGGGTGTCGTCGGGATGCTGGTCGGCGTGGTGATCGCGCTTCAGCTCGCCTATCCCGATCTCAACATCCAGCCCTGGTTCAATTTCGGCCGTTTGCGGCCGCTGCATACATCCGGTGTCGTCTTCGCCTTCGGTGGCAACGCGCTGCTTTGCACGTCTCTGTATGTCGTGCAGCGCACCTGCCGCGCCCGCCTCTTCGGCGGTGATCTCGCCTGGTTCGTCTTCTGGGGCTACCAGCTGTTCATCGTCATGGCCGCGACCGGCTATCTGCTCGGCATCACCGAGGGCCGCGAGTACGCCGAACCCGAATGGTATGTGGATGTCTGGCTGACCATCGTCTGGGTCGCCTACCTCATTCTGTTCCTTGGCACGATCCTGAAGCGCAAGGAACCGCATATCTACGTCGCCAACTGGTTCTACCTGTCGTTCATCGTGACCATCGCGATGCTGCATGTGGTCAACAACCTGTCGATGCCAGTCTCGTTCCTGGGCTCCAAGAGCTACTCCGCCTTTTCCGGGGTCCAGGACGCGCTGACCCAATGGTGGTACGGCCACAACGCGGTCGGCTTCTTTCTCACCGCCGGCTTCCTTGGCATGATGTATTATTTCGTGCCCAAGCAGGCGAACCGGCCAGTCTATTCGTACCGGCTGTCGATCGTCCATTTCTGGGCGATCATCTTTCTCTACATCTGGGCTGGCCCGCATCACCTGCACTACACCGCCTTGCCAGATTGGGCGCAGACGCTCGGCATGGCGTTCTCGATCATGCTGTGGATGCCGTCCTGGGGCGGCATGATCAACGGCCTGATGACGCTGTCCGGCGCCTGGGACAAGCTGCGCACCGATCCGATCATCCGCATGATGGTGATGGCCGTCGCCTTCTATGGCATGTCGACCTTCGAAGGCCCGATCATGGCGATCAGGGCGGTCAATTCGCTGTCGCATTATACCGACTGGACCATCGGCCACGTCCATTCGGGCGCGCTCGGCTGGGTTGGCATGATCTCGTTCGGCGCAATCTACTACATGGTGCCGAAGCTCTGGAACCGTCACCGGCTCTACTCGCTGCGGCTCGTCACTTGGCACTTCTGGCTGGCGACACTCGGGATCGTCGTCTACGCCTCGGTCATGTGGGTGTCAGGCATCATGCAGGGCCTGATGTGGCGTGAATACGACCAGCAGGGCTTCCTGGTCTATTCCTTCGCCGAAACCGTCGCTGCCATGCACCCATACTACGTCATGCGCGCCATCGGTGGGGCCATGTACCTCTCCGGCGCCCTTATCATGGCCTGGAACATCACCATGACCATCCTCGGCCACCAGCGCGAGGAGGAGCCGATGCCGAGCCCCGTCGCCATCCGACCTGCGCGATCAGGAGCCAGGTAATGGGCTTGATGGACAAACACGCAATCATCGAGAAGAACGCCACGCTTCTTCTCGTTGGCTCGCTGCTCGTGGTGACGGTCGGCGGTATCGTCGAGATAGCGCCTCTCTTCTATCTCGACAATACGATCGAGAAGGTGGAAGGCATGCGCCCCTATTCGCCGCTCGAACTTGTCGGGCGCAACATCTATATGCGCGAGGGCTGCTTTCTCTGCCATAGCCAGATGATCAGGCCGTTCCGCGACGAAGTTGAGCGCTATGGCCACTACAGCCTGGCTGCCGAGTCCATGTACGATCACCCCTTCCAGTGGGGATCGAAGCGCACCGGGCCGGATCTCGCCAGAGTTGGCGACCGCTACTCGAATGCATGGCATGTCGCGCATCTTACCGACCCGCGCTCGGTGGTGCCGGAATCGATCATGCCGAGCTATGGGTTCCTGAAAGACACGCCGATCGACGTGAAGGATTTCTCGACGCATCTGGTCGCCAACAGGCGTGTAGCCGTCCCTTACACCGATGACATGATCGCGCACGCCAATGCGGATCTGGCGGCGCAGGCCGATCCCAATGCCGACACATCAGGCCTTGAGGCGCGTTACCCCAAAGTCAAGATCGGCGACTTCGACGGCAACCCGCAACAGGTCACCGAAATGGATGCCCTGCTCGCCTACCTGCAGATGCTTGGCACACTGGTCGACTTCAAAAATTACGACGAAGCCGCCGGCTACCGCTGAGGAGAACGCTGATGACCTACAATTTGATGCGGGCGTTTGCCGACAGCTGGGGCCTGGTTGCGATGGCGCTGTTCTTCGTCGGGTGCATCGCCTTTGCCCTACGCCCCGGCAGCCGAAGGCTGGCCGACGAAGCTGCCCGCATTCCGCTCGAGGACGAGTGATCATGAGCGACGAGCACATCGATGAGGTCTCCGGCGTCTCAACCACCGGCCATGAATGGGACGGCATCAGGGAGCTCAACAATCCTCTGCCGCGATGGTGGGTGATTACCTTCTACGTCACCATAGCGTGGGCGCTCGTCTATACGACCGCATACCCGGCATGGCCGATGCTGACCTCGGCAACCAAGGGCATGCTCGGCTATTCAAGCCGTAAGGACGTCAAGAACGACCTTGCCGCGGCCGAGGCCGCCAAGGGCAAGTATGTTGCAGCCATCCAGGCAAAGAGCGTCTCGGAGATCTTGACCGACGATGCCTTGCGCGAATTCGCGGTCGCTGCCGGGGCTGCCGCGTTCAAGGTCAACTGTACGCAATGCCACGGCTCCGGCGCTCAGGGGTCGAAGGGCTTTCCCAACCTGAATGACGATGACTGGCTCTGGGGCGGCAGCCCCGACCAGATCAAGCAGACGATCACGCACGGCCTCCGCTTTGCTTCCGATCCGGACACGCGACTGTCAGAAATGCCGGCCTTCGGCGACATCATCACCGCCGACCAGATCGCACAAGTCAGCGCCTACGTGGCCAGCCTTTCCGGCAAGGTCCGCGATGCAAGTCTGATCCAACCCGGCGCCAAGGTCTTTGCCGAGAACTGCGTCGCTTGTCACGGCGACAATGCAAAAGGCAACAGGGAATTCGGCGCCCCCGACCTGACTGACGCGATCTGGCTTTACGGGTCCGGCGAGACGGCCATCGCCGCCCAGGTTCGTGCGCCAAAGCAGGGCGTCATGCCGGCCTGGGTTGGCCGTCTCGGCGAGATCAAGGTCAAGGAACTTGCAGTTTATGTCCATTCGCTTGGCGGCGGAGAATAGGAATGGAAGCCCTATTCTTCGGTCACCCCTGCCAAGCGGACGAGGCCCGGCGCGAGCCGGGCCTCGACACCATTCCTAATGCGATCTGCACAACCCGGCAAGGCTGTCCTACCGCGAGGCTTTTCGACAGGTGCCCCTGACATTGGCTGGGAAAGTGGAGTTGCACGTGCGTGACAAGACGCAGTTGACACGGCTCGAAACAGAAACTGTCAATGCCGCCAAAACCCGCAAGCCCCTTTATGCCGCGCGTCAAAAGATCTTTCCGAAGCGCGCCTCGGGCAACTTTCGCCGCTTCAAATGGCTGGTGATGACGATCACACTTGGCATCTATTACCTGACTGCGTGGCTGCATTGGGATCGTGGCCCATTTGCCCCGGACCAGGCCGTGCTGCTCGATCTCACCAATCGGCGCTTCTACTTTTTCTTCATCGAGATCTGGCCGCAGGAATTCTTCTATGTGGCCGGCCTCCTGGTCATGGCCGGTGTTGGACTTTTCCTGATTACCTCTGCTGTCGGCCGTGCCTGGTGCGGCTATGCATGTCCGCAGACCGTGTGGGTCGATCTGTTCCTTGTCGTCGAGCGTGCGATTGAGGGGGACCGCAACGCCCGCATGAAACTCGATGCCGGCCCCTGGACCGCCCGCAAGCTGATGCTGCGGGTCTCGAAACACGCCATCTGGCTTGTCATAGGGGCGGCGACCGGTGGCGCCTGGATTTTCTATTTCGCTGATGCACCAACACTTGTGGGCGAGCTTTTCACCGGTACCGCCGCACCTGTCGCCTACATCACCATCGCCGTGCTGACGGCGACGACCTACACCTTCGGCGGCCTGATGCGCGAACAGGTCTGCACCTATATGTGCCCATGGCCGCGCATCCAGGCAGCCATGCTCGATGAGAATTCGCTCACCGTCACCTACAATGACTGGCGCGGCGAGCCGCGATCGCGCCACGCCAAGAAGGTGCAAGCCTCGGGGCAGTCCGT
This sequence comes from Mesorhizobium sp. M1A.F.Ca.IN.020.03.2.1, assembly GCF_004023205.1. Classification (NCBI taxonomy): domain Bacteria; kingdom Pseudomonadati; phylum Pseudomonadota; class Alphaproteobacteria; order Hyphomicrobiales; family Phyllobacteriaceae; genus Mesorhizobium; species Mesorhizobium sp. M1A.F.Ca.IN.020.03.2.1. Next base: position 35,997 of record NZ_RZSV01000005.1, read on the forward strand.
CGGCGACTGCGTCGACTGCAATGCCTGCGTCGCGGTCTGCCCAATGGGAATCGACATTCGCGACGGCCAGCAGCTCGAATGCATTACCTGCGCGCTGTGTATCGACGCCTGCGACGGCGTCATGGACAAGCTCGGCAAGGAGCGCGGGCTGATCTCCTACGCGACGCTCTCCGACTACAACGCCAACATGATGCTGGCGACCGCAGGCGGCTCCAGTTCAATCAATCCGTCGCTGGTCAGGACTGCTGTCGGCACCTTCTCCGATCAGGTGGCGCATTTTCACATTCGCAAGATCTTCCGGCCGCGCACCTACGTCTACATGGGCTTGTGGTCGCTGATCGGGCTGGGCCTGCTCTATTCGCTGCTGACGCGCGATCGGCTCGAACTGAACGTGCTGCATGACCGCAATCCGCAATTCGTCACACTATCCGATGGCTCCATCCGCAATGGCTATAGCGTCAAGCTGCTCAACATGATCCCTGAGCCAAGGACAATCGTCGTCACCATGCAGGGTCTGGAGGGTGCCGACATGGTCGTCGTCGGCGACGACATCCCGGCCGGCCGGTCTTTCGCCATCCCGGTCGAACCCGACCGCCTGAAAACGTTGAAGGTCTTCGTTCGCCAACCGGCGGACCAGATCCACGCCCCGGCACAGACCTTCAAGTTCCGTGTCGAGGATAAGGCGAGCTTCGAGTCGAACGAGTACGCCGCCACATTCAACGCGCCAGAGGCCGCCAAATGACCGCCAATGCCCAAAAGCCTCGCGAATTCACCGGCAGGCACATGCTGGCCATCATTCTCACCTTCTTCGGGGTGGTCATCGCGGTCAACCTGACCATGGCCACGCTCGCCAATACGAGTTGGACCGGCCTCGTCGTCGAGAACACCTATGTGGCCAGCCAGCAATTCAACAAGGAGGCCGAGGCCGGCCGCGCTCAAGCAGCGCTCGGTTGGACCGGCAAGCTGACCATCGCATGGGGCGAAGTCCGCTACAGCCTCTCCGACGCTGCAGGCAAGCCGGTTCCTCTGCACGGCGTCAAGGTGCTGTTTCGTCATCCCGCCTACGAGAAAGAGGACAAGTCCGTCACGCTCGCCCTCGCCTCCGGCCAGGAGTTCGCCGCCCAGCATATGCCGAAGGACGGCGTCTGGATCGTCGAAGTCGACACCGATGCCGGCCTGACACGACCCTATCGCGACGTCCGCAGGATTATGATTTCTCATGGAGCGCTGCAATGAGCTGTTGTGCACCGGGCGCTGAAATGGCGCTGGATCTGAACGGCGCCACGTCGGTCCTGCCATCCAGCCAGGAGATCAGGTTGGCGAGCCGATCGCTTGGCGATGATCTTCGGCAGACCGATCTTTCAGTGCCGACGGTTCATTGCGCCGCCTGTATCCAGACGATCGAGGCGGCACTTGGAAAGCTCGATCACGTCGAAAGCGCGCGCGTCAACCTGTCGACGAAGCGGGTCGCGGTCCGGTGGCGAGGAGACGAGGTGCCACCCTTCGTCGCCGCGCTTGGCAGGCTGGGCTACGAGGCGCATCTGTTCACACCCGAGGTCGATGACAAGGACAAGACGCTTGCCGAACTGATCCGCGCTGTCGCTGTTGCCGGCTTTGCGGCGGGGAACATCATGCTGCTTTCGGTCTCTGTCTGGTCCGGCGCCGAAGGTGCTACCCGCGACCTGTTTCACTGGGTCTCGGCGCTGATCGCCATTCCTGCCCTCGCCTTCGCCGGCGGAATCTTCTTCCGTTCGGCCTGGAATGCTTTGCGCCATGGTCGCATGAATATGGACGTGCCCATCGCGGTCGGTGTTTCGCTCGCCTATGCCATGAGCCTCTATGAGACGATCAATCATGGCGACCACGCCTATTTCGACGCGTCGGTATCGCTGCTGTTCTTCCTTTTGATCGGGCGCACGCTGGATCATGTGATGCGGGAGCGTGCCCGGACTGCCGTGAAGGGCCTGTCTCAGATGGCCGCGCGTGGCGCAATGGTGATGCGCGGCGACGGCGCGCGCGACTATCTGCCGGTCGGCGAGATCGAACCAGGCATGCGGTTGTTGATCGCGGCCGGTGAGAGGATCCCCGTCGACGGCAAGATCATCCAGGGAACGTCGGATCTCGACTGCTCGCTGGCCTCAGGCGAAAGCACGCCGAAAAACGTGGCGCCGGGCGAAGCAGTACAGGCCGGCGTGCTCAATCTTACCGGCCCGCTGACGATCCAGGCGACAGCCGCCGCAAAGGATTCGTTCCTGGCGGAGATGGTTCGGCTGATGGAATCCGCCGAGGGCGGTCGCGCGCACTATCGCCGCATCGCTGATCGCGTGTCGGCACTCTACGCGCCCCTGGTTCATCTCACCGCCTTCGTGACATTCCTGGGCTGGATGGCGGCGACCGGCGACTGGCACCGGGCGATGACGATCGCCATCGCTGTTCTCATCATCACATGCCCCTGCGCGCTCGGCCTCGCCGTGCCGATCGTCCAAGTGGTCGCGGCGCGGCGGCTTTTCGAGAGCGGTATCATGGTCAAGGACGGTTCGGCCATGGAGCGCCTCGCGGCGATCGATACTGCCGTGTTCGACAAGACCGGCACGCTCACGCTCGGCCAGCCCCGGCTGGTCAATGCGGACTCGATTGATCCGGGCATGCTGGCAATCGCCGCCGACATGGCCGCGCATTCGCGTCACCCGTTTTCAAAGGCCATGACCGGCTTTGCCGCTCCTGGCGGGCAACACAAATTCGATGCCGTCACAGAGCATCCGGGGTTCGGGATCGAAGCCACTGTCGCCGGAAGCACCTGGCGGCTGGGTCGACGCGGATGGGCTGGATGGAAGGCCCGGACCGGAGGTGAAGGCAAACATGGCTATGGTGGAACGGCCCTGACAAAAGACGGGTTCATTGTCGCGACCTTCGATTTCGAGAATGCGCTGCGCGCCGACGCGGCGGCGGCGATCAAGCGATTGAACGATGCCGGGGTGTCGATGCAAATGCTGTCGGGCGATACCGCCGCAGCCTGCGCCGAAGTGGCAAAGCTGCTGGATATCGACGACTTCGTTCCGTGCCTGCTGCCATCGGGCAAGCTCGAACGCATCGAAACCCTCGCGAAAGTTGGGCACAAGGTTCTGATGGTTGGCGACGGCCTCAACGATACGCCGGCCCTGAGCGCGGCGCATGTCTCGATCGCACCGGCCACCGCCGTCGACATTGGCCGCAACGCGGCAGACTTCGTCTTCCTGCGCGAAAGCCTCCTGGCGGTGCCGCTCGCCCTGGGCGTCTCGCGCAAGGCAGGAAACCTGATCCGGCAGAACATCGCAATCGCAATCGTCTACAATGCGGTGGCAGTACCAATCGCCATCCTCGGGCACGTCACGCCTTTGATAGCGGCGATTGCCATGTCTGCCTCATCGCTGCTTGTTATTGGAAACGCATTGCGCTTGCACGGCTTCATGGCGAATGCGACGGTGCAAGTTATTCAAAAAGTCAGACGCTCCGCAGTCGGCTATTCGGCACAATCCTCGTGACGACCTTGCTCTATCTCATACCAGTGGCCCTTTTTCTGGGTGCACTGGGCCTGTCCGGCTTCGTCTGGGCATTGCGAAGCGGTCAATACGAAGATCTCGACGGAGCCGCCGAGCGGATACTAATTGATCGGGACGACAAACCGGGACGCTGATTTCAATCCGCTGTGCATAAGATGCGCGGATCCCGCTCGTCAGTCGAGCCGGCTCGGTCGGGAACAAGCTGTCCATGCTCCATGACCAGCTTGACCTAAGCTGGGCACTACATTGATTTGTGAAAATCCACTGTCGTGCGAAGGACTGCCTTCCCATGCACCCAGTATGAGGCGGCTGATGCCGCGAGAGTACCTCGCGCGGCCGGACGAGCTTCGCACTGTGCGCACGGGTAACAAGTTGAGCGTCGCGATCGATCACCCGAGCGTGAACTACCAGTGCCGGTTGATCGTGCCCTGGCTGATCCAGATCAGGGTCATATTCGCATCAGTGGTGCTTTATAGGCCAGTCTTCGAAGGAGAATGCATGACTTATGTATCGCGGCCAGACGCGTCCACCTCTGATGGGGTTGCATGCTTCATTGCCGATCCATGCCAATTTCCGGCCCTGCGCCTTGCAGCAATGCGGTCACCGAAACTCAGCGCAGATCACGGTGTTCCGCACGTGGTATCCACTCGTCACGACGATAATAATAGGCAGAATCCCATGAGCGCCGTTCACATCATCGACTGCCACAACGCGAATGACTACTTCGCCGACAGGGCGGACGGACCGATCACACAGAAGATGCTAAAGACTGTCAACATCCGCGCGGAGCTCCACATTGCTTTGGACCGAAAGCATTTTCGTGAGGCTGTAGTCCAAGCGAACAAGGCGAAGTGCGACGTGCTTCACATCGCTGGGCACGGCAATGGAGACGGGATCGCTTCGTCCAGTGGGCGAGGTAGCCTTCTTTGGGCTGACTTCGTAGAAATGTTCCAAGGCTCGGATCCAGCGCCGAAGATCCTCGTGATGTCAATGTGCTGCGGAGCATCATACGCGTTGGCGGCGGGCACGGAGCTCAGCGGATGTCAGTCGGCTCAGTTCCACCGTTACACGAGGATAGCCGACGGGATGGCGGCACGCTGATGGGCTCTGACGACAATTTTGACATCGTTGTCGTTGGAGCCGGGCCGGTCGGCCTTTCGTTCGCTGCGTCGCTTGCCCAAAGCGAACTCAAGGTGGCAGTTGTTGAACAGAACACATTCGATAGTCTGGCGAATCCGGCTTTCGATGGTCGCGAAATCGCGCTGACCAACGCTTCGATCAGAACCCTTCGCGAGCTCGGCGCCTGGGATGTCATCCCGGCTTCGGACAAATCAGCAATTCAAGGCGCGCGCGTGCTCAACGGCTCGAGCGCATTCGCTCTTCGTTTCGATCCTCCCAGCAACTCTGGAGAACCGCTGGGGGTTTTGGTTCCAAATTGCCGGATCCGCGAGGCGCTGTTCAAAATCGTCCGCTTGCAGGATCGCGCCCGGCTGTTGTGCGGCCACTCGGTCGTCGATGCAACAAACAGCCAAGAAGGAGCAGTCGTAACGCTCTCTAATGGCGCGCGTTTAACTGCTCGGCTTGTTGTTGCCGCGGATTCGCGTTTGTCCGCCACGCGTGATCTGCTGGGCATCGGCGCCGATATCAACCGGCTTGGCCACTCGATGCTGATTTGCCGAGTGAGGCACGAGCGCGCCCACCACCAGATCGCCATCGAATGGTTCGATCACCATCAGACGATAGCGATATTGCCCCTCGCGGAGGGCGTGTCGTCGCTGCTGCTCACATTGCGCTCAAACGAGGCCTATAGACTGCTTGCCTTCGATGACGATTTGTTCCTGTCGGAGTTGACGAAACTGTGTCGAGGGCGCCTTGGAAAAATGACCTTGGCAAGCAAGCGCCATACCTATCCGCTGGTCACGACCTGGGCGCACAAATTCCGGGCCCCGAGCGCCGCACTCATCGGCGACGCTGCCATCGGCATGCACCCGGTGACCGCTCACGGATTCAACATCGGTCTCAGCAGCCAGAAGCAACTCGCCCGTGGAATCATGACTGCGTGCCGCGACGGCCGCAATGTTGGCGACCCCGACATGCTGCACATATACGAAAGGCGGCTGCGCCTGTCGGCGGCGCCGCTCTACCATGCAACGAACATACTGGTTGGACTCTACTCCAGAGACCACCTGGCGGCACGGCTTGCAAGGCATCTGGGGCTTCGCTTTGCCCAACATGTTCCCCTTGTCCGGCATGGGATTTCGGCGGAGCTCCAGCGGTGATACTGCACCAGCAGTTGCATTTTGCGCGATGTGCTGGGCGAGCGATGGGAGAGAGTGCATCATGCGCCGGAGTAATCCTGCTCCCGACGCTGATCTCCGATTGAAGAATTAACCCGTCCTTCAGGGGGGCTGCATAGGCTGCGGACAAGCAGGAGTAAGCAAGCTGACCCGTCCAGCCCTGGAAAAAGAAGATCCGCTGGAGGCGAGAATCCTTCAGGACCAGCTCGCTGATCTGAGGGCAGGCCTTTTCGTCTCAATGCCGATAAGCATTGTGCTGTCCGGGCTGATTTTGACCGTGCAGGCCCTTTCCGGGAACGGTCTTGCTGGCGCGGCCTGGTTTTCGGTCGTTAATGCGATAAATGCCGCCCGCCTTGCACTCGCCCGTCATCAGCTGAAGGAACCCGGAGTCCAGGATGATCTGACACGGGTTTGGCTGCGGCTTCGCTGGTTTGGCAGGCTTGCTCTTCTGGCGGGATTCACCTGGTCATTCCTTGCCGTCCTAACGGCTGGGTACACGACGTCTCAAGCATCGCTGCATCTAATAATTCTGGCGGGCATTTCAGCTGGCGCGGTCACGTACGGCAGCTCATATGCTGCGGCAGCGATATACTTCATCACACCGCCACTCCTCATTGCCGCCGCATGCTTGCTGACGAAGGGAACCCTGGAAAACTACATTCTGGCTTTTGCCGTCCTGCTTTTCGAGGGCGGCCTGGCTCGAGCCTCGTTCGTTGGACAAGCGCGCTTCCGTGACGCGAGCCGCCTGAGACATCAAGCCGAGCGGCTTGCCGCGGAAATGGAGCGCAATTCCAGGGAGGACCATCTTACCGCGCTCCTCAACAGGCGCGGCCTCGAACATGCAATCGATCAGTTTGAGAACACTGATGGGCCCTTTGTGGCCATGCTGATTGATCTGGATGGGTTCAAATCTGTCAACGATACCTACGGTCACAGAACGGGTGACGAGCTGCTTGCCAGGATCGCCCGCCGAATAGAGGAAGAAGCACCGGAGGGCTCAACGCTCGCCCGCATCGGTGGCGATGAATTCGTGCTGGTTTTTTCCTCGCTTAGAAATTCGCCTTCTCCCAGCAATCTCGCATCCAATCTCATATCCAAGCTTGCTCGCCCCTATCCTGGCGTCGCCTCCGTCCGGATCGGGGCATCCATAGGAATATACTCGGCTAAAAACCCGGGGCTGACGGAAATGTTGTTGCGGGCGGACATCGCCCTTTACACAGCTAAGCGCCGTGGCAGGAACGAATTTTGCCTGTTCGATGCCGAGCTCGACCGGGAACTGCAACGCCGCCAGTCAATCGAACGCGATCTTCATTCGGCGATAAAGACGAGAAGCTTGGGCCCTTGGTTCCAGCCAATCGTAAGACTCGACACCGAAGCTGTGATCGGTTTTGAAGGGTTGCTAAGGTGGTCCCATCCGATTCACGGTTCCATCTCTCCGCCCGAAATCATGACAGCGGCACGCGAAACCGGAATGCTCCAGCTGCTAACTCAAGCTGTATTTTCCGAATGTTGCGCTTTTATCGACGCCTTGGTGAAAGCTGACTGTCGTGATGTTCGTGTGACGATGAACGTTTCACCGCGCGAATTGGAGGCCGGCGATATCGACGAAATGGTTCTGAATGGTCTGGCGGCAAAGGACCTCCCTGCAACGATGTTCGAAATTGAGATAACAGAAGAATCGCCCGTGGACCCGGACAGGGTCGATGAAAAGCTCGGACGGCTTTCACATGCCGGCATTTCCATCGCGCTCGATGTCTTCGGCACCGGCTTTTCCACGTTGGCATCGCTCAAGGACAGTCGGATAAGGAAGGTGAAAATAGACCAGGGCTTCATTCGCGGTTTAGCCAAATCGCGGGAGGATCGGCTGCTTGTCAAAACCGTGATCGATCTTGGTCGGACGCTCGGGATCGAGGTCATGGCCGAGGGCGTCGAGACAGAGGCGGATCGGCAAACTCTGCACAAGCTTGGCTGCAAAACCGCTCAGGGCTTCCTGTTCTCCAAGGCGGTGCCACTCAGCCAAGCGCTTGGTTTGGCAGTTAAAGAGCGCCAGGAGTTGTGACCGGCATCCGCCATTCGCTCACGCGCGCCACCTCGCCGGGTTCAGCGGTATCCTGCAAGTGGATGGCTACTCGGCCTATACCAACCTGGTCAAGGCACGGGACAAAGCCGGCAGCAATGAAACAATCCGGCTCGCCGGGTGCTGGGCTCACCTGCGGCGCAAATTCTACGACCTGCACATCAGCGGGATCTCGCAGGGCCGCGACGGGTTCGATCACCGCCATGACCGAATTGTGGAAGGTCGAGACAAGGTTCGTGGCAAGGATGCTGGAAGCCGCGCCGCGCTGCGTCAGGAAAAGTCCGTGGCCATTGTCGCGAGCCCCTTCGATCTATGGGAAGCGGAACTGGGCAAGGTCTCGGGGAAATCCAAAACCGCCTTGCGGGGCTGACCTTCCATCTGGTCCGTGGTTAGCTGATAGGCGGTTTATTTGTCGTGCAACGTGCTCTTTCAGCCTAAGCTGCTCCACGCGTGGGGTACCAAATGTCAGACTTTCACCACTAGGAAATCGCGAACGGGCGCGGCGCTTACTGGCCGCATTGCCGCAAAATAGCGTCGGAAGGTGGGATCGGCGTGACGTTGTTACTCAGAGTGAGTGGTCCCGAGAGTTGAGGGCAGAATCGAAATTCGCGTGTTCCTATAGCGCATCTCCGATCGGGGGCCATCGCCACGAGCAGCAGATGAGGCAATGCGAAGCTTGGTCGATCGACAGAGTGATGCGGCACGACATCCATTTCCTACCAGCCCATTCCCCCCGATACAGCCGCGCGTCTACTCGAACCTAGAGCTGTCGAGCATGAGCAAACACCGTCCTTGTTGTGTTCTGAGAACTCCAGCTTTACCTCGCCGAATGGCAGCTCGCAAATGATGCAATCAAAAGTGTGCATACCGCGGCAGCGACCACATTGTTTCAGTCTTTTCAACAGCGTAAGAATCTGACGGTATTTTTGACGGTACTCACTGGTTGTGTGACTTAAATTAAGTAATTGAAACAATCAGGTACGGCCTTAATTGATGATTGAATGGGATGATTCAGGCCCATCCGAACACCGCTGAAATTGCGCCAGAGTTCGATCTAAGTCGCTGAGATAAAAAGTAGTTTTGGCCGGCAAGCTTCGCCGGTTATCGGTGTGCGTCGTTTGGAGCTGCCGCACCGGTTGCCGGACCTCACCCACATTGCCACGATGATTTTTGACAGTACCGTCACGTCATAGAGGGCTTCTGACGGTCCCTTTTCCACGCCAAGCAGCTGAAAACTAAAGGTAAATTCTGCAAATCAGCCCTCAAAACCTGATGACGGTACTTTAAGCTTCCGCGAAGTTCGGCCATCAGGCGATTACGTTCAATGGCTCGCCATAGCTACCATTTGCAAGGTCCACGAGCCCTGGCGGGAGCAAGGCGGAACAATCCGATTGCCGGCGAGTTTTTAAGATGAAGGGCGCATCTGTTTCGGAGGAAGACTGGGATGAAACGCGTCCTTGCCCAAAATGCGGTACGGCTGATGCTGGGCGGCGTAACCGCCTGTCTGCTTACGGTCGTTGATATCCCCAACCCGATTGCACCATTCTCGCTAGTGTCGCAGGCAAGGGCCGCCACCGAGGTTTCGATCAGCACATTCTACGAAGACCTGTCGTCCCATGGCGATTGGGTCTCGTATCATGGAGCGACCGTTTTCGTGCCAGTTGATGTACCTGACGATTGGCGCCCGTATACCTTGGGCCATTGGGTCTATACAGAGGAGTATGGCTGGCTCTGGGTATCCGACGAGCCATTCGGCTGGGCGACGTACCATTACGGCCGGTGGGGCTATGCCGACGATATCGGCTGGTACTGGGTTCCGGGCACTCGCTGGGCGCCAGCATGGGTAACTTGGCGTCGTGACAGGGAGCACATCATTTGGGCTCCGCTGCCGCCGCGCCGTGATCCGGACTTGATTTCAATCGAGGTGACCTTCGACACGACGCCGGATTATTACTGGGTGGTAGTCCCTAGCCGCGAATTCCTTGCTGCCGACGTTTCTGTCGCCGTTATCCGTGATAGGTCCGAGTTTGTGCGGATTGTCGAGGCGGCCCAGCCGGCCGGCGACGTGACCATCCAGAACAACGTGGTGATCAACAAAGTCATTGATGTTGATGTGATCGAAAAGGAGACGGACCAGAATGTGACTGCCGTCAAGGTCAGCAAGACCGACGCGCCCGAGCAGTCCGGCAAATTGGAAAATGACACGGTCGCGGTCTTCGAAGGTGAGGTGAAAGCCGACCCCAAGGCAAAACCAGCTAAGCTAAAGGACATCGAGCAGGTGAAGCAGGTTCAGGCTGGCCGTAAATCGAAGCCGACCGAAGGCGCAAGGGCCGATGGGGCGGAGCCGGAAGAGACCGCCAAGCCTGAGCAACCCGCCGCCGAGCAGCAGCAGGCCGAGCCGGAACAGGCCGCCAAGCCTGAGAAGCCGAAGGGCAAGAAGCAGCCCGCCGCCGAACAGGAGGCCGAGCCGGAACAGGCGGCCAAGCCCGAGAAGCCGAAGGCCAAGACGCAGCCCGCCGCCGAGCAGCAGCAGACCGAGCCGGAACAGGCTACCAAGCCTGAGAAACCGAAGGCCGAGAAGCAGCCCGCCGCCGAGCAGCAGGCCGAGCCGGAACAGGCTGCCAAGCCTGAGAAACGGAAGGCCAAGAAGCAGCCCGCCGCCGAGCAGCAGGCCGAGCCGGAACAGACGGCCAAGCCTGAGAAACGGAAGGCGAAGGAGCAGCCCGCCGCCGAGCAGCAGCAGGCCGAGCCCGAGCAGGCGGCCAAGCCTCAGAAGCCGAAGGCGAAGGAGCAGCCCGCCGAGCAGCAGCAGGCCGAGCCCGAGCAGGCGGCCAAGCCCAAGCCACGGGGCCAGAAAAACAAGGCGTGCGATCCGCAGACTGACGCGAACTGCTAGGCGGCCGCGAAGGAAAGTCGATTGCACAGCCGCCGGAGTTACCCGGGGCGAGTCAGCGACACTCGTCTTTGCAGTCCGAGTCCCTGCGATTCTCCCCGACGTTCCTCGGCTCCGATAGCGTCGGATCCTTGGCGGCGGATGGGCCCAGTGCCGGGACGTTGTTCTGAACCGTCATGACCAATGTTCGGCGGCCGGCGCGCGCATGTCGGTGGGCACTGAACGAAGCAAGGACGAAGCAGTCGTGGCGCTCGAGGAGAAATTCACGCGCTATCGCCAGAGACGCTGACGGCTGGTCTGCGCTATGCCGAAGCGAAGGGCATGTGAAATCGGGGCAGGGCGATGTTGGAACCATTGCCATTTGCCACAGAAGCCGGCTAGGCCGCGCGTGAGCCTTAGTGGGGTGCAGAAAACGCGTCAGGGGGCCCTATTTCGTTCACCAGTCGCGCGCCTGTCGAGCGGCGGCACTCGACAAAGCCGCCGGTGAACAACTCCTGGGACCTTCGCCCCTTGTCGAAGTTCGGTAGCTGGGCGGCGCTGTTGCGTCGGGATGGCATATCGGGCCCGATTGGAACGGGCTGATCAGAGGAGACCCGACAAAGAGCCGTCCCTCACACCGTCGGGCTCTTTCAATGCATTGGCGGCGCTTTATTGCCCAGCTACACCGTTAAAACGATGTCGGGGACGGATGCAGTATTGCCTACGCGAGGACCACCTCACCTAAAGAAGCCGCTGAATGGGTGACCGGCCGCCACGTACAGGACCGGCGAGACGAGACCCAATGGGTTCGCGTCACCGACGACACCAATCGAGCGGTCTACAATTTGCTCCAGATAGGAAAAGCCCGCCGCCGAGAGGGACCGGGTCCCTCACTTGTTAGCCGCCCGCGGCGCAAAGATTTCAATTCCCAACATCTCTCGCCGTGCGACTACGGGGGTCGGCAGAAGGCAAACGGCGATTTAAAAAACACGCAATAGAAAATTGCGATGAAAATAGAGGCAGAAGCCCAAAATTTGACAACGCGTTGAAGCGGAAGCGGCCTTGAAAACTTGAGTTGAAATTATAACCAACTGTAACTGATCGATTTTTTTGCCGGCACTTTGGACTGTCAGGTTTGGCACGTCGCTTGCACCGCAATGTTGCAATGCAAAACAACCAGCTTGGGAGTGTGCAATATGAGGGGCAATTTCTCGACAATAACAAAATTGTTTTCGGCCGGCGTGATCGCTGCCGGCCTGTCGATATCGGCTCCCGCCAGAGCGGCCGACGACACGATCAAGGTCGGCATCCTCCATTCGCTCTCGGGGACCATGGCGATTTCGGAGACGACGCTGAAGGACGTCATGCTGATGCTGATCGAGGAGCAGAACGCTAAGGGCGGCCTGCTCGGCAAGAAGCTCGAGGCGGTTGTCGTCGATCCGGCCTCCAACTGGCCGCTCTTCGCCGAAAAGGCGCGCGAGCTGATCTCCAAGGACAAGGTCGCGGCGGTCTTCGGCTGCTGGACCTCGGTGTCGCGCAAATCGGTGTTGCCGGTGTTCTCGGAGCTCGACAACATCCTGTTCTACCCCGTCCAGTATGAGGGCGAGGAAAGCGAGCGCAACGTCTTTTACACGGGTGCTGCCCCCAACCAGCAGGCCATTCCGGCCGTCGACTACCTGATGAGCGCCGATGGCGGCTCGGTGAAGCGCTGGGTGCTCGAAGGCACCGACTATGTCTACCCGCGCACCACCAACAAGATCCTCGAAGCCTATCTGAAGTCGAAGGGCGTGCCGGCCGAGGACATCATGGTCAACTACACGCCGTTCGGCTTCTCCGACTGGCAGACCGAAGTCTCGGCGATCAAGAAGTTCGGCTCGGCCGGCAAGAAGACGGCCGTGATCTCGACCGTCAACGGCGACGCCAACGTGCCGTTCTACAAGGAACTGGGCAACCAGGGCATCAAGGCCGAGGACATTCCAGTCATGGCCTTCTCAGTCGGCGAGGAAGAACTGGCCGGTCTCGACACCGGACCGCTGGTCGGCCACCTCGCCGCCTGGAACTATTTCGAGAGCGTCGACACGCCCGAGAACAAGAAGTTCATCGACGACTGGCACAAGTTCATAAAGAACGACAAGCGCACGACCAACGACCCTATGGAAGCCCACTATATCGGCTTCAACATGTGGGTGAAGGCAGTCGAGAAGGCCGGTACTACCGATCCGGACAAGGTCATCGACGCCATGGTCGGCGTCTCGGTGCCGAACCTGACCGGTGGCTATTCGACGATGATGCCGAACCATCATATCACGAAGCCGGTGCTCATCGGCGAGATCCAGGCCGACGGCCAGTTCGAGACCGTCTCGCAAACGCCCGGCCTTGTGATGGGCGACGAATGGTCCGACTACCTGCCCGATTCCAAGAACCTGATCTCCGATTGGCGCGCGCCCCTCAGTTGCGGCAACTTCAACGTCGCCACCGGCAAGTGCGGCGGCAAGGGCACCAACTGATCTCCCAGGTCTGTCGGGTCGCCGCGTGGCCCCGCGATCCGAGACCGCGGCCCGGGCGGGCCTTCGCGTCCCGCCCGGGCAGAAACCTCAAACGTTCGAGATCCGCTGAAGCTGATGATCCTGTTGCGCGCGATTGGCTTGACGCTGCTGCTGACGATGGCAAGCCTGCTGCCGTCGAAGGCAGGCGAGGCCGATCTTCGCGCGGCAATAGCCAAGTTCGCTACAGCGACTAATTTCTCGGCCACGGAAGCCATCGTGCGCGAGCTCGCGGCCAGCGGCGATCCGGCCGTCGAAAGGCCGCTGTCGGCGCTCGCCGACGGCAACCTCTATATTCGCAAAGCCGATTCGCAGGTCTTCATCGGCAAGGACGCGGCGAGCGGTGTCGAACTGCTCGATCCTTTCAGCGGCGACAAGTCCGCCGATGCCGCCAAGGCCGATCTCACCAAGATCAAGGTCAACAACGGTCTTCGCCGCGCCATACGCGACGCGCTGGGGACGCTGACGCTGCGCGCCAAGGACGCGAGCGTGCGCCTTGCCGCCGCCGCGACCATGTTCAAGACGCCCGACGCGGCGAATATCGAACCGCTCGATGCCGCGATCGCTGCTGAGACCGACCCAGCCGTCAAGACGATGTTCGTGCAGGCGCGCGCGGCGTCGGTTCTGGTTTCCGACAAGCCGGAAGCCGACAAGCTCGCCGCCATCTCGGCCATCGCGGCGCGCGGCGACCGCGATGCGCTTTCCCTGCTGACCTCCGTTGAGGCTGGCGCGCAGGGAGCGGTCAAGAACTTGGCAACCGCCGCGATCGGCCATATCAATTCGACGCTGGCATTGTGGGATGCCGGCCAGAACATCTGGTACGGCATATCACTCGGATCGGTGCTGCTGCTCGGCGCTATCGGTCTCGCCATCACCTTTGGCGTCATGGGCGTCATCAACATGGCGCATGGCGAGATGGTGATGCTCGGCGCCTACACCACCTTCGTCGTCCAGCAGGTGATCCGCACGTCGTTTCCGAGCCTCTTCGACTGGTCGCTGGTCATCGCGCTGCCGCTCGCCTTCCTGGTCTCGGCGCTGGTCGGCCTCGTCATCGAGCGCGGCGTCATCCGCTTCCTCTACGGCCGGCCGCTGGAGACGCTTCTTGCCACATGGGGCGCCTCGCTGATCCTGCAGCAGGCGGTGCGCACCGTCTTCGGCCCGACGAACCAGGAGGTCGGCAATCCGTCCTGGATGTCGGGATCGTTCGACATCGGTCAATTGGCCATCACCTGGAACCGGCTGTGGATACTGGTGTTCGCGCTGCTGGTGTTCGGTGTGCTGCTCTACGTCATGAAGCGAACGCCCTGGGGCCTGCAGATGCGTGCCGTCACCGCCAATCGGCGCATGGCCGCATCCATGGGCATCAGGACGCCTTGGGTCGACGCGCTGACTTTCGCGCTCGGCTCCGGTATCGCCGGGATCGCCGGCGTGGCGCTCAGCCAGATCGACAACGTCTCGCCCAATCTCGGCCGCGGCTACATTATCGACAGTTTCATGGTCGTGGTCTTCGGTGGCGTCGGCAATCTCTGGGGCACGCTGGTCGGCGCCTTCTCGCTCGGCATCGTCAACAAGTTCCTCGAGCCGTACGCCGGCGCGGTGCTTGGCAAGATCGTCGTGCTGGTACTGATCATCCTGTTCATCCAGAAGCGGCCGCGCGGCCTGTTCGCGCTGAAGGGCAGGGCGGTGGAAGCATGATCACGCAGCGCTTCTTCGGCGCCGACCGGCGCATCGCGATCGCCATCCTCGTCCTGCTGGCGGCGGCCGCCATCGTGCCGCTGCTAAACCTCGCGGTGTCGCCTCAAAGCGCTTTCTACATTCCGCCTTACATCGTCTCTTTGGTCGGGAAATATCTCTGCTACGCGCTGCTGGCGCTCGCGCTCGATCTGGTCTGGGGCTATTGCGGCATCCTTTCGCTCGGCCACGGCGCCTTCTTCGGGCTCGGCGGCTATGCGATGGGCATGTATCTGATGCGTCAGATCGGCTCGCGCGGCGTCTATGGCAATCCCATCCTGCCGGACTTCATGGTGTTCCTGAACTACAAGGAACTGCCCTGGTTCTGGCACGGCTTCGACCATTTCTGGTTCGCGGTGCTGATGGTGCTGGCCGTGCCGGGCCTGCTTGCCTTCGTATTCGGCTGGTTCGCCTTCCGCAGCCGCGTCACCGGCGTTTATCTCTCGATCATCACCCAGGCGATGACCTATGCGCTGCTGCTTGCCTTCTTCCGCAACGACATGGGTTTCGGAGGCAATAACGGCCTGACCGATTTCAAGGACATCCTCGGCTTCAACATCCAGGCCGACGCGACGCGCGCGGCGCTGTTTTCAGCAAGCGCCGTGACGCTGGCGTTCGCCGTCTTTGTCACCGCGGCGATCGTGCGCTCCAAATACGGCAAGCTGCTGATGGCGGTGCGCGACGCCGAAAGCCGCACCCGCTTCCTCGGCTGGCGGGCCGAGAATGTAAAACTCTTCGCCTTCAGCGTCTCGGCCGTCATGGCCGGCATCGCCGGCGCGCTCTACGTGCCGCAGGTCGGCATCATTAATCCCGGCGAGTTCGAGCCCGCCAATTCGATCGAAGTGGTGATCTGGACCGCCGTCGGGGGGCGCGGCACCATCGTCGGCCCGATTATCGGCGCGCTCCTGGTCAATGCCGGCAAATCCTGGTTCACCGGCGTGCTGCCTGAATTCTGGCTATTCGCGCTTGGCGGGTTGTTCGTCGCCGTAACGCTGTTCCTGCCCAAGGGCGTGGTCGGCACGTGGGATAGCTGGCGAGGCAAGGCCAGGGCGCTGCGCGCGGCCTCGCTCGCCGCGGAAGCCGGCATCGACCCGCCGGAAGCGCAGCCGAAGATCGAGCGCTCGGCGGCGAGAACGCCGGGCGCGTGGTCGGCCAACGGCCCCGAACCGCAGCCGGCGGAGTAAGCGACCATGAGCAAGTCGAACACCATCCTCTATCTGGACGGCGTCTCGGTCTCCTTCGACGGCTTTCGCGCCATCAACAACCTGTCGCTGGTGCTCGACAAGGGCGAGATGCGCGCCATCATCGGACCCAACGGCGCCGGCAAGACGACGATGATGGATATTGTCACCGGCAAGACGCGGCCGGACGAGGGCGAGGTATTCTTCGACGGTCGGGTCGATCTCACCCGGCATGACGAAGCCGAGATCGCCATGATGGGCATCGGCCGCAAGTTCCAAAAGCCGACCGTCTTCGAGAGCCACAGCGTCGAGGACAATCTGATGCTGGCGCTGAAGGGGCCGCGCTCGATCTTTCCAGCGCTCTTCCATCGCGGCTCGCCGACCGGGGCCAGGCGCATCGACGACATCCTCGGCATCATCCGCCTCGGCGACAAGCGCGGGGAGGTCGCCGCCAATCTCAGCCATGGCCAGAAGCAGTGGCTGGAGATCGGCATGCTGCTGGCACAAGACCCGAAGCTGCTCCTCGTGGACGAGCCGGTCGCCGGCATGACCGATGCGGAGACCGAGGAGACGGGGCGCCTGCTCAAGGACATCGCCCGCGACCATTCGGTGGTCGTCGTCGAGCACGACATGCATTTCGTGCGCGAGCTCGGCGTCAAGGTCACCTGCCTGCACGAGGGCTCGGTGCTGTCGGAAGGCACGCTCGATTTCGTTTCGGCCGACGAACGCGTCGTCGAAGTCTATCTGGGGCGCTGAGCATGATCTGGCGGGTCTCGTTGCATCGTTTCGACCTTTCCTTCCTCAGGTGCTGGAGAAGGGGCTGACCATGCTCGAAGTCTCCAACGCCACCCTCCATTACGGTGCCGCCCAGGCGCTGCGCGGCGTTTCGCTAAAAGCGGGCGCGGGCAAGATCACCTGCGTACTCGGCCGCAACGGCGTCGGCAAGACCAGTCTGATGAGATCCATCGTCGGCCACCATAGGCTGACGAGCGGAAGTGTTGCCTTCGAGGGGAAAGCGCTCGAGCGGAGCGCGGCGTATGACCGCGCCCGGTCGGGCATCGCATTCGTGCCGCAGGGCAGGGAAATCTTTCCCCTGCTCACGGTGCGCGAAAATCTGGAATCGGGGTTCGCACCGCTGAAGCGCGCCGACCGCAACGTTCCAGCTCATGTCTTCGAGCTGTTTCCAGGGTTGAAGCAGACGCTCGGCCGCCGCGCCGGCGACTTGTCCGGCGGCCAGCAGCAGCAGCTCGCCATAGGCCGCGCGCTGGTGATGCGGCCGAAGCTGCTCGTGCTCGACGAGCCGACCGAAGGCATCCAGCCATCAATCATCAAAGACATCGGGCGCGCCATCCGCTATCTGCGCGACCAGGCGGGGATCGCGGTGCTTCTGGTCGAGCAGTATCTGGATTTCTGCCGCGAGCTTGCCGACGAGGTCAACATCATGGATCGCGGCCAGATCGTGCATACCGGCCCCGCCGAGGATCTGGACAGGCCCGATGTACGCAAGCTCCTTACTGTCTAGGTTCAGTCGTCATCCTTTGGCCGAAGCGCCGCAAAACAATGTCGTTTCGATGGAAAGTCCGTAGAAGCGTGCCATGTTCTGCGCGGCATCCTGCGTTCGATATTAAGCCGATAGGGCTGAGCAAAGCATGGGATAAGAATCGCCGATCGGGGAATGCTCGTACAACGACACTTATGAATCGCTTGTCGCGCAGCGCCCACGCGCTCCAATCCGCGGCCGCGGTTTGCTGGGGGCGAACTCCAGTCTGAGCCATCCGAAAGCGACCTTTCTGCTCACCCAACAAGCCGTCGTTCGGACAGATGGAAAGCTCCCTTCTTCCGCGTCAAAGGACGCCTGAGCCCAGGGGATCGACTCGCCTCGTCAGGCTCCGCGATTGAAGCGATCTATCCTAAAATCGTCGAGGGCCGTTTCGCAGTCGCCAGTCGTGATGAGCTCGGCCATGGCGTCGCCGACACCCGGACCGAGCTGGAAGCCGTGCCCGCTGAAGCCGAAGGCGTGGAACAGGCCCGGCGTCGTCGACGAGCGTCCCATGATCGGCAGCATGTCGCGGACATAGCCTTCGCAGCCCGACCAGGTGCGGATGACCGCGACTTGCGCGATCGCCGGCAGCAGCCGCGCGACGGCCCGCAATTGCGTCGGCAGGCGCATGGGGTCGGCGGCCGCATGGCCTGGATCGAGGTCCACCGACACTCTTTCGGCCGCGCCGCCGAAGACGATGTTGCCGCGCTCGACCTGGCGCAGATAGGCGCCATAGTCCTTGTCGCGCGTCCAGATTCCGACCACCGGCAGGATCCGGTGCGGCAGTGGCTCGGTCACACCCATTTGTGGACCGCGGGCATCGAGCGGGACCTCTTCGCCGAACAGCGCGGCGACGCGCGCGCCCCAGGCGCCGGCGGTGTTGACCAGGCATTCGCCGGCGAAAGCGCCTTTTGAACTGGCGGCAAGGAAACCGGAGTCGGTCCGCTCGATCCTTTCGACCCGAGCTTCGTCGATGATTTTCGCGCCCAGCTTGCGGGCGGCCTCGGCGAAGGCCAGCGCGATCAGCCGCGGATTGCCGCTGCCGTCATGCGGAGAGAACGACGCCGCGATCGCGTCGGGACCGAGGCCGGGAAAACGCGCGCGGATCTCGCGCGGGCTGAGCTGCTCCAGCTCGAGTCCCCAGGGACGCGCCGCCTCGGCATAGCTGCGCATGTCGGCGAGACCGCCTTCGTCGAAGATCAGCCGCACGTGACCGGTGGCGCGGAATTCGACATCGCGCCCCAGCATTTTTTCGGCCTCGCCCCACAGCCGGAGCGAGCGGTGGGCCAGCGGAAGCTGCGGCAGATGACGCCCCGTGCGCCGGATGTTGCCGAAGGAGGCGACGGTTGCTCCACCGCCGATCCGGTTGCGCTCGACCAGCGTCACGCGGGCGCCGCGCCTGGCCAGGAAATAGGCGGAAGCTGTCCCCATCAGGCCGCCGCCCAGCACGATCACATCCATTGTCGTTCCTTAGCGCAGAGGGCTGATCCTGGATCCATCTTGTCGGCGCCGCGGCAATGCGTCAAAGATGGCTTTGGATAAAACCCATAAGTTTGACCTATGGAGTAGGAATGCGGGCCCGGCAGCTCGAAGTGTTCATCGCCGTCATGCGCGCGGGCACCGTGACCGCCGCGGCGCGAATGCTGAACATCTCCCAGCCCGCGCTCAGCCAAATACTGCTCCACACTGAGGACGAGCTCGGCTTCACGCTGTTCGAGCGGGTCAAGGGCAGGCTGCGGCCGACCCCTGAGGCACTCGAGATCTTTCCCGATGCCGAGAGGCTGTCGGCGGGGCTCGACGGCCTGCGCCGCAAGACCACCGATCTGCGTCTCGGTCGGACCGGGCTGGTGCGGGTCGCCGCCTCGCCGCCGCCGGCCATGGCGATATTGCCGCGCGCCTTCACCGCATTTCGGGCGCAGCATCCCGACATGCTGCTGCGTTCCCATAGCGCGCCGATCGCCGCGATTGTAGACATGCTGCGCGCCGGCGATGCGAGCCTCGGCGTGGCCATGGATGACCGCCTGCCTCCCGACATCGAGGCCGAGGTGATCGGCAGTGTCGGCTTCGCCTGCCTGCTGCCGCGCGGACACGCGCTGCAGAAGAAAACCGAGCTGACGCTCGCTGATCTCGTGGGGCAGGAACTGATATCCTATCGCGGCAACACGCGTCCCGCCGACGAACTGGCCCACGCGGCCCGCGCGCAAGGCGTGGCGCTTTCGCCGTCGCTGGAGATCGACATTTCGATTTCCGCGGTCGGCTTCGTCCAGGCCGGCCTGGGCGTCGCTCTCGTCGACGCGCTGCTGCCGTGGCGCCAGTTTTCCGGCCTCGCTGTCAGGCCGCTGGCGGGCGGCCCGGAATTCCCGATTGCGCTGCTCGCGTCGCGCGCACGAGCCCTTTCGAGGGCCGACGAAACGATGCGCGATGACATCCGTGCGGCCTGCTCCGCCGTTCTCGGCGAGCATAGCGTCAAGGTATAAGTACGACTTATATTCTTGCCCATCATCCATCTTGGACCGTGACTGTCCGCTCGTGCGAGTTTCCGAGCAGACCGAAAGGGATGCATCATGGATGGAGCCACTGCGACGGATGAGGCGCTGAAGAAGGCCGACTGGAAGGTCGGCGTCGATATCGGCGGGACATTCATCGATTTCTGCGCGCTCGAAGCAAACTCCGGACGCGTCGCTTCGCTGAAGGTGCTGACGACGCCGGAAGATCCGGGTGCCGAGCTGATGACGGGGCTCACCTTGCTAGCCGAACGCGAAGGCTTCGACCCGACCCATATGACGCGCTTCGTGCACGGCACGACGGTCGGCATCAACACCATCATCCAGCGCAAGGGCGCGCCGCTGGCGCTATTCACCAATGCCGGCTTCGAGGACGTGATCGAACTCGCGCGGCTTCGCATGCCGGACATGTATTCGCTGTTCTGCGCGCGGCCGGATCCGCTGATCTCGCGCGACATGGTGTTCGGCATTCCGGCCCGCATGCGCGTCGATGGCAATGAATCCCAGGCGCCCGACACGGCGGCGGTGGAGAGCGCGGTCGCGGCCGCGAAAGCGAACGGGGCGCAGGGGATCGTCGTGTCCTTCCTTCATTCCTGGCGCAACGCTGCGCAGGAGGCTTCGGTCAAGGCGGCGATCGCGCGCTTGGCGCCCGACCTCTTCGTCTTCACCTCCGCCGAGGTGTGGCCGGTCATCCGCGAATACGAGCGCAGCTCGACCGCCATTCTCAATGCCTATGTCCATCCGCGCGTCTCTGGCTATCTGACCGCGCTGGAAGAGCGGCTGAAGCATCGCGGCGTGCCGGCCCGGCCGATGCTGACGAAGTCGAACGGTGGGCTGATGAACGCCGCCGAAGGCAAGCGCGCCTGCGTGAATATGCTGCTGTCGGGAACGGCCTCCGGCGTCATCGGCGCCTCGTGGCTGGCGCGTCAGGCCGGCGAGGATAAGGTTCTCACCCTCGACATCGGCGGGACCTCGGCCGATTTCGCGCTCATCATAAACGGCGAGCCGCAGTTCGGCACCGGCGAGCTGATCGGCG
The DNA here is from genome assembly GCF_004023205.1 of Mesorhizobium sp. M1A.F.Ca.IN.020.03.2.1. Taxonomy (NCBI): domain Bacteria; kingdom Pseudomonadati; phylum Pseudomonadota; class Alphaproteobacteria; order Hyphomicrobiales; family Phyllobacteriaceae; genus Mesorhizobium; species Mesorhizobium sp. M1A.F.Ca.IN.020.03.2.1. The sequence goes on from NZ_RZSV01000005.1 coordinate 57,317, forward strand.
AATTTCCGCTCCATATCCCTTCCGTATCGGTGAGCTCGATCGGCGTCGGCGGCGGCTCGATCGCCAGCGTCGACGCGCAAGGAGTGCTGCGGGTCGGGCCGGAATCGGCGGGTTCGACGCCGGGACCTGCATGCTACGGCCGTGGCGGCGAGCGGGCGACGGTAACTGACGCCATGGTGGTGTGCGGATGGCTCGGCCATAGGGAGATGGCCTATGGCCAGCTCAGGATCGAGACCCAACTGGCGCATCGCGTGGTCGGCGAGCTTGCCGCCCGGCTCGGCCGTCCGGTCGAGCAGACCGCGCAGGCGATCCTCGACATCGCGGTGTCGGAAATGTTCGTCGAGGTTGAGAAGCTCGCCTCGCGCGCCGGCGTCGATCTGCGCGATTTCACGCTGATGCCATTCGGCGGCGGCGGCCCGATGCTCGGCGCCTTCCTGGCCCGCGAGCTCGGCATCAAGCGCGTCATGGCGCCCCGCCGCCCCGGCGTGGTATCGGCGCTGGGTGGGCTGGTGGCTGATCTGCGCGGGGACTTCATCCGCACCATCTTCAGCCCGCTATCCGGCGCGTCGCTTCCCGGAATCCGCGAGGCCTTCGAGGCGCTGGCGCAGGAGGGCCGCGACTGGCTTGCGGCGCAGGGGCACGATGCGGCCGCGCAACTCACACTCTCCTGCGACATGCGCTACTTCGGCCAGAGCTATGAGATCGAGGTTGTCCTTTCGCCCCAATGGCTGGCGGACGGCGACGCGGCCGCGATCGAGCAGGCATTCCACCGCACCCATGAGCAGCTCTACGACTTCCACGATCCGGACGGCGCGATCGAGCTTGTGAATGTACGGCTGTCCGCGATAGGCGCAGGTCCGGCGCTCTCCTTCCCCGAGACCGAGGAGATCGACGTCCCGACCCATCCGGCGCGCCGGGTGCCGGTCTATACCGGTCTGACCGTCGAGACCGTCGACCTCCATGACCGCCAGACCCTGGTGCCGGGCAGCGCGTTTCACGGGCCTGCGGTGGTAGTGCAGGAAGATACCACCTTCGCCCTCCCCGCCGGAACGCAGGCGCGGGTCGATCGCCACCTCAATCTCGTACTGACTTTCGCGGAGTGACGCCTTGTTCGACCGCACAAATCTTCAGGTTCTGGCTAACCATGCCCGCGCGGCGGCCGAGAACATGGCCCACACGCTGCACCGCACCGCGCACTCCGCCTTCGTCAAGGAGACGCAGGATTTTACGGTGATGCTGATGGACCGCTCGGGAGCGACCTTCGCCGTCCCGATGGAGCTCGGCGCCACATGGTACCCCGGGCTTTCCTATCACCGTGCGATCGCCATGGTGAACGACTATCGGCCGGGAGACGTCGCCTTCACCAACGATCCCTATTCCGGCCACGTCGCCACGCACGCACCCGACACGCATTTGTGGAAGCCGGTCTTCGTCGACGGCGAGATCGTCGCCTGGACGGGAGGGCACATCCACAACACCGACATGGGCGGGGCTGTGCCGGCTTCGCTCAGCCGCGCGCTCACCGAAATCCATCAGGAAGGCGTCCGCTTTCCGCCGATGAAGCTGGTGAGGGAAGGCGTCTTCGACGAGACGATCCTCAGGATCATGAGCACCAATGTGCGCAAGCCGGACCTCAACATCGGCGACATCAAGGCGCTGGTCGGCGCGCTCAACACCGGCGAGCGCAAGATCCAGGCGATGGTGAAGAAGTTCGGCAAGGCCGGCTTCGTCGAAGGCGTTGCAGCTCTTCTCGACCATGCCGAGGCGCAGGCGCGGGCCGTGCTGCGCGCCATGCCCGACGGCACCTGGCAATTCGCCGACTATGCCGATGAGGATTCGGTCGAGGCCAATCCCTGCCGGCTGAAGCTGACGCTGACGATCAAAGGCGATGAGGCCGTGCTCGACTTCACCGGCTCCGATCCGCAGCTCGGCTCCTCACTCAACGTGCCTTCGGGCGGCGACCCGCGCCACACGATGCTTTTGGTCGGGGTGTATTACGTGCTCTACACGCTCAACCCGAAAATCCTGCTCAACACGGGCCTGACCCGGCCGTTCACCTGCATCACGCCGCAAGGTTCGGTGCTGAACCCCGTCCATCCCGCCGCCGTCGGCATGCGCTCGCTCACCTGCGCCAGGCTGCGCTCGGTCATCTTCGGGGCCTTCTCGCAAGTGCTGCCGGAGCGCTTGCCGGCGGCGCCGGCCGGCAACAACTGCATCGTCAACGTCATGACCATCGATGAGCGCACCAGCCGGAGCGTCATCGCGGCGGTCAACCCCGTCGTGGGCGGCGGCGGCGCGATGCCGCATCGCGATGGCACCAATGGATCGGGCGCCGATGCCGCCTATCTCAAGAACACGCCGATCGAGATCACCGAGACCGAGACGCCGGTCGAGTTCGTGAAATATGGGCTCGCCCAGGACAGCGGCGGTGCGGGCCGCTGGCGCGGCGGGCTGGCGACGGAGATGGCTTTTCGTGTCTTTGCCCCCGACTCCCGGATTACGGCGCGCAATCGCGACCGCAGCTTCTTCCGTCCCTGGGGCGTGCTGGGCGGCAAGGCGGCCGGCTTGTCGGACATGGTCGTCAATCCGGGCACCGACTGCGAGCGGCGGCTGGGCAACATCGACACGGCGGTGCTGCAGCCGGGCGACGTGCTCGCGATCCGCTCCGCCGGCGGCGGCGGACGCGGCGATCCGTTTCAGCGCGAGCCCTGGCGGGTCGGTGAGGATGTGCGGCGCGGCTATCTCTCGCCGGCCGCAGCCGAAAGCGACTACGGGGTCGTTATCCGCGGCGGCGAAGTCGACGAGCGCGCGACGGAGCGGCTGCGCGCGAGGCACACGCCGTCCGTCGGCCATTTCCATTTCGGGCCGGAGCGCGACAGCTACGAAGCGCAGTGGACGCCGGCTGCCTATGATCGGCTCCACGCTCTGCTGGACGCCTTGCCGATCCACTGGCGGTTCTTCGCCAAGACGGAGATTTTTCGCCGCATGAAAGGTCGCTCCGGGCCGGAAGGCGTCCAAGCGGCCTTCGAGGCGGTCTGCGAACGCTTTCCCGAACTGCCTCGTCCGGGGCCGGTACGAGAGGCCGCCGAATGATGACGGTCGGCCGCATCGTCCGGCTGGCCGAGCGCGATCGCGAGGAGGTGCAATTCCTTCTCGACGGTGAGACGCGCAACGCGCTGGACGGCGACACCGTGCTGACCGCAATGCTGGCTACAGCACATGCGCTCCGGAGTTCCGAGTTCGGTCCCGAGCCGCGCGCAGGTTTCTGTCTAATGGGAGCCTGCCAGGACTGCTGGGTGTGGCAAGAAGAGGGACCGCGCCTGCGTGCGTGCACAACTCTTGCCGTCGAAGGCATGCGGCTGCGCACGACGCCGCCGGAGAACTGGCCGTGAGCGAGCCGTCATCGCCGCGCATCGTGATCGTAGGTGCGGGCCCCGCCGGCATAAGGGCCGCGGCGACACTGGTCGACGCCGGGCTCCATCCGGTGGTGATCGATGAAGGGCACCGCGCGGGTGGGCAGATCTATCGCCGCCCGCCTGCCGGGTTCGTCCGAACTCCGGAGCAACTGTACGGCTCCGAGGCGGACAAGGCTCGCGCGTTGCATTTGCTCTTCGACCGGATGGCCGATGAAGGGCGGCTCACTTATTGCGCGCGCAGCTCCGTCATCGCCGTGCATGAGGGGCGGCTGCATGTGCTGGGGGAGGGCGGCGCGGAGGTCGTCTTCTACGACCGCCTGATCCTCGCCACCGGCGCTTCAGACCGCGTCGCCCCGATCCCTGGCTGGCAGAACGCCGGCGTCTTCAGCCTTGGCGCGGCGCAGATCGCGCTCAAGGCGCAGGGCGTCGCGCTCGGACGGCGCATCGTGCTTATCGGGTCGGGCCCCTTGCTGACGCTGGTTGGCATGCAACTCCTCAAGGCCGGAGCGGATGTGGCGGCGGTGCTCGACACCTCTTCCTGGCGCCAGCAGATGCGCGGGTTCTGGGGACTTGCCGCCCGACCAATCGTGGCGTTGCGCGGGCTGGCCCTGCGGGCGCGGCTTGGTCGCCGCTACCACGCTGGCGTGACGCCTTTGCAAATCGAGGCCGATGGACGGGGTGTCACCGGGATGCGCTGGCGCGACGCCGGCGGCCGGGAGCGCGTCACCCCATGCGACATGATCGGGATCGGCTGGCACCTGCGGGCGGAGACTCATCTGACTGACCTTGTGGGATGCGCCGTCACCTATGACGAGCAATGGCGGCAGTGGCTCCCGAAGACCGACCGGATGGGACGGGCCGGCAATGGCATCTACCTGGCCGGTGATGGGGCTCGTCCTCTCGGGGCGGACGGCGCGGAGATCGCCGGGCGCCTTGCCGCGGCGGCGTGCCTTGCCGATCTTGGAAGCCCGGTGCCCTCCGTCGGCGCCGACCTGCGCAGGCTCGCACGGCTCGAGCGCTTTGCCCGCGGTCTGGCCCAGGCCTTTCCTTGGCCAGGCGCGATGGTGAGGGCGCTTCCCGACGATACGATCGTCTGCCGCTGCGAGAACGTCACTGCCGGGGCCGTGCGCGAGGGCACGACTCTCGGCGGCGGCGAGGCCAACAGGGTGAAATCGCTCTCGCGCGTCGGCATGGGGCGCTGCCAGGGGCGTTATTGCCAGTTGGCAGCCGCCGAACTCATCGCAGCCCACGCCGGCTGTAGGCCCGAGGAT